>CAZURA010000178.1:0-10274 GCA_964622985.1 uncultured Bacteroides sp.
TTTTCGCTGCATGATCTACACCGAGTTCTACTGCTGGTCCGTGATCCATAGTTTTTTTTTAATTTTAGGAATTAGTGTTAATTGAATAACAAAGCGCTAAGATAACTAAAAAAGGGTTGCCTGCACAAGCAGACAACCCATTGCTATTTAGACTAAATCGAAAGTCAGTCGTCTTTGGACCCAAACATAATGGCTACACAGCCTTCTTCCGGTTCCTCAACATTTCCATCAGGTACAGGGACTTTCACCATGATCTTCAATTGCTGGCTCGATTCCAGTTTGAAATCCCATTTCCATTCAAAATCTTTAAGGCGGTTGTCGTATAGCACTTTACCATTCCTCGTATCAACAACTTTAAACTCTATCGGCTTCAGATTATTTGCACCACAAACGCCGATCCTGTAATTTCTGTCCGAATAGAAGGTCTTGTAAAGCTCTGCTTCCTCTCCTTCAATGAGAAGTGCAGCATGGTAGTTACCATCGTGTTGATAGGGATCCAGACCGGCTTTACAGGTGTTTTTGGCGAATTGTTTGCACTGCGCATGAAGGGTCATGGGCAATGTATACATGCAAGCAACCAGGGATAATAAGAGTATGCCTTTCTTAGTCATGGTATATGGTATTAGGATATATAGCTACTTCTGATTTCGTTTACCTTGGATTTCAATTCACTGAATACCTTGGGTGTAATTTTAATGGATGATTCCGATTTGAGAGTTGTGACATTAGTCTCGGGATCTTCAACTGCAGTTACATCACCCTGATTGATGGTAATCTTATCAAAGGTGGTTTTCAGGTTGTGAACATCTTTCAACACTGACATGGCATCTTCATCATCGGGTGACTCTTCAAGAAGATTGACCATGATATCCAGCGAAAGCTTTTGGTCCACAATTCGTTCCACAAGCTTATTGTCATCAATATCATTCTCATCCACCAGGCTGGTGGCAATATAGAGTCCTTCCACCCAACCTCCTACAAGAACGACTGAAGCTGTACCTTCAAGTCCGTTCTCTTTTAGGAATGAACTTGAATTCATTAATGTTTCCGATATGATATCTATGATTACATCACGGTTATTGATGTGCTCTTCCAGTCGCTGGATAGTCTCTTCATCAATGGCATCTAAAATATTCAATCCATCAGCCATCTCTTTGGCTGCTTCAATATAATTGAGTGTGGCTTGGGTCTGATCGAAAAGGCTGGCGTAACTCAGATCGGTGGAGTAGATTCCCAGGTTAAGAGCTTTGCTCTTGGAGGTGATGTATCTGGAGCTATTCGCCGTAGGATTCATAAGTCCTTCATCATATTCTGCACCGGCATTTTTAATAAGCATGGCTGTTTCAAGAGGAGAGGGAAGGGAGTAAAAAATCCTCTTTGCAGTATTCAGTTGCTCCTGTGTGTCAGTATCAAGGGTACCGGTGGCTTCAAAATCCTCGGAACCTTCACTCTTCGCTCCCCGGTTACATCCAGTCAGAGTGAAGCCTAAAAAAACAAACAGAAGAAGGAATAATCTACCGGATAATACTAAGTGTCGGTTCATAGGTTAGTTATTTAGTTCACTGAGTTAAATAGGATCACAATGCAAATTACATGTAAGTTTATCAGGGTTAAATTCTCAATTCAAAGCTTTCATAATGAAGTAAAAATAATATTTTTTTTTGAATTACAAAAAGGTTATAAAACCACCCGCGCGCCTCTATTCACAAGGGATTCAGGTAGTTATCTAAATAATGTAAGCCTTTCTGAAAGCAAGGGTTCATATTCTTCATCAAGTTCATCTGTCCACCCTATCATATACCTGGTAAATTCACCCAGCTCCAGCCCTTCCAGGGACCTCGCATATACATCAGTCATAACATCATCAGGGAAAGCCTCTTTTGCCAGTCGAATCTTACGTTGACTCCTGCGAAAATGGGATGCATACAGGTCCGCAGCACCGTAAAGATGCAGAAAGCTGTGAGCAAATTCAGAAGGGTATTTGTAGCTTACCACTGAAAACTCCACATCGTCATTATGTAAAGTGTTTATTGCCAGTGAAATATCAGATCTGAAATAATTATTCACAAGGAGCAGGAGGGCTACACTTTCCACCTGGTACTCATCCCTCAGAAAAGCGATGAGTCGCTCCTTGTTACTGGGCCTTTTTTGCAGTGGAATCCCATCTTTTTCTTTGATATAGAGGGACTCTCCAATAATCTTCGATACATAATCACCCCATCGGCTAATGGATTGCATACCTTTGATCAGGTTCTGTTTTTCCAGAATCTCTTTCACAGTTTTTCCGGGCAGGTTTCTACGGATGGTGGTAAACTTATCACCTATATAATAATCAGTTTTAATACGTAGAGGGATATCGTGTTTTTGGGCTTGTACTTCCAACCACCGGGCAGTCACCTGTATGGAATCGATGGTGGTCAGGATATCAAACTCGGTCCACGGCGAGGTGGACCGAGAGTCCACAAATACAAAGTAGAGCAGGACATCATTTCTGAGGTCCTTGCAGACGTTGTTATGTCTGCCCATCCGGAAATCCAAGGAGGGTGTCGAAGCTGAAGTACCCGACAAAAGCAGTAGAAAGAGTGAGAAATGAACAAGAGAATTCCGCATTAACTAACATTACAAGTTGATCAAATGTACGAAAAATGGGCTAGGAGGGTTTCCCTTTTTTTTCATAGTATTTACACAGGTGCATGATCCCGCATGTATCGCATTTGGGATTTCGGGCAGTGCATACATACCTGCCATGAAGTATGAGCCAGTGATGTGCCAGAGGGATCTTCTCCTCAGGTATATGCTTAACCAATTGCATTTCAGTTTCATAAGGATTTTTCGCTCTGGTGGTGAGACCAATTCGTGCTGCCACCCGGAAGACATGTGTATCGACCGCCATGGCAGGTTTCTGAAACGCAACTGAAAGTATCACGTTGGCTGTTTTTCGGCCTACTCCCGGAAGTTCCTGAAGCTCTGCCATGGTATCAGGAACGATGCCGTTGAACTTTGCTGTCAGAGTTTGGGCCATCCCCAGCAGATGCTTTGCCTTATTATTTGGATATGAACAGCTTTTTATCAGCTCAAAAATCTGTTGTGGATTCGATTTTGCCAGGGACCTGGCATCCGGAAATCGTTCAAAAAAAGGAGGAGTGATCAGATTGACACGTTTATCTGTACACTGTGCCGATAGGATCACAGCCACAATAAGCTCGTATGGGTCGGTGTATTCCAGTTCAGTTTCTGCTATGGGCATCGCTTCAGTAAAGTAAGCGATGACCTTCTCAAATCTCTCAGTTTTCAGCATGGCTTGAAATTACAAATTATAAGGATACTTGATAATTTGGTATTAATTGTTTAGGTTTACAGCCGATTTACAGATCATGATAGTAAGAAGCTCCGTATATTATTTTTATTTTTTTACTGGCAGGTAGCTGGTCGGGTCTTCTATTGTACATAACTTTACCCGGCTTTTGTCGGGTTTTTTTGTTTATAGGCATGGCAAAAACAATAGCAATTCAGGGAGGTTATGGTGCGTTTCATGAAATAGCAGCACACCACTTCTTTCACAATGAAGAGATTAAAATCCTTCCCAGGAATACATTCAGAGATATGGTCACCACCCTGAAGGACCGGAAATCTGATTTTGGTATCATGGCCATTGAAAACTCACTGGCCGGAAGCATTATTCCCAATTACAATCTGATTATCAATACCAGCATGCATATCACCGGGGAGATCTACCTGAGAATCAAACAGAACCTGGTGGCTATGCCTGGAGTAAAACTTGAAGATCTGAAGGAGGTCTATTCTCATCCAATGGCCATTTTGCAGTGCCAGGACTATTTTGATGCCCATCCGGGTATTCGATTAATCGAAAGCATAGATACAGCTTTAAGTGCGGAAGAGATTGCCGAGAAGAGACTGATGGATACGGGAGCCATTTCCAGCCTGTTGGCAGCTGAAAAGTATGGATTAAATATTATTGCCAGGAGCATTGAGACCAATAAAATGAACTATACTCGTTTTCTGATTCTGGCCGAAAATGGGATCACGATTCCACCTGAAGAGGTAAACAAAGCATCCATTCACTTCACTGTCGCCCACAAATTCGGTTCGCTCTCGAAAATCCTCTCCATATTATCCTATTATGAAATAAACCTGGCTAAAATTCAATCCATGCCTATACCGGGTAAGGATTGGGAGTATATGTTTTTTGTGGATGTGGAGATCAGTGACTATGAGATGTATAAAAAGTCTCTGGAGGCCATTAAACCTTTCACTCCTTCAATGGGCATATTGGGTGAATATAGAAAAGGTAAATCAGTAATTGAATAAACAGCGTATTATGGTAGTCGATGTGGATTTGGAATCATTAACCGTTGAGGGAGAGATCTTTACAAAGCCCATTATCATGGCAGGTCCCTGCAGTGCAGAGACAGAGGAGCAGGTGATGAATACTGCGGTACCCCTGGCAGAGATGGGAATAAAGATATTCAGGGCGGGTATCTGGAAACCTCGGACCAGACCCAGTGCTTTTGAGGGGGTGGGTTCGGAAGGTCTTAAGTGGCTTCAGACAGTAAAGCGAGAGACTGGTATGCTGGTCTCCACCGAAGTGGCCAATGTAAAGCATGTGTACGAAGCTCTGAAATACGGAGTTGATATTATATGGGTCGGAGCCCGAACCTCCGCCAATCCTTTTGCAGTGCAGGACATTGCGGATAGCCTCAGGGGGGTAAACATTCCTGTGATGGTGAAGAATCCGGTCAACCCGGATGTGGATCTGTGGATCGGGGCCATTGAGCGAATAAACAGGGCCGGAATTAAGCAGATGGCAGCTATTCACCGAGGTTTTTCCAGCTATGATAAGACCCTGTACCGGAACGTTCCGCATTGGCAGGTCCCTATTGAGCTCCGACGACGGATTCCCAACATACCCATTATCACCGATCCAAGCCATATATGTGGCACCAGGGAGTTCTTATATGACATTTCCCAGAAAGCGCTGGACCTGAACTTCGATGGATTGATCATCGAAACTCACTGCAATCCGGATAAGGCCCTGAGTGACGCCAATCAACAGGTGACCCCTTCAGGATTGAATGATATTCTGGATCGACTGATATTAAGAGATCCCGAAGTAAAGGAGGAGCTAATGCTTACCCTTGCCGAGTTGAGAGATCAGATTGATAAACTGGATGACAGAATCATTAACCTGCTTGAAGAGAGAATGCATGTGTCTGAGAAGATAGGCGACTATAAAAAGGTAAATAACATTACCATCCTCCAAACCAAAAGATGGGATGATATGTTGAAGAACCGCTTGAGCCTGGGGACAAGGAAGGGATTAAGTGAAGAGTTTGTTATTAAACTGTTTCGATCCATTCACCAGGAGTCTATCAACCATCAGACCAGCGTAATGAACAAAGAATAGAGCTTTATGCGCCAGATCAGACTAACCACTCCCTCAGGGAACACCGATATTGCTGTAGGTGAGCATCTCTCCCCAGGCCTTTCAAAGCTGGATCCTCTGCCCATTCTTCTCATTGATGAACATGTGTTAGGTGAGCATAATGACCTTTTTGAACCGTATAGATGCATTGTTGTTCCTTCCGGTGAGCAAAATAAAACCTTGCAAACTGTTGAGAGATTATACAGGGAGCTGGTCAATCTGGAGGCCGACAGGTCCTCTTTGCTGGTGGGTGTTGGAGGCGGACTGGCTACCGATGTAGCTGGTTTTGTCGCTTCTACCTATCTCAGGGAGGTACGATTTGGTTTTATCAGCTCCACCCTGCTAGGGCAGGTAGATGCCAGTATTGGGGGAAAAAACGGGGTAAACCTTGACGGCTACAAGAATATGATCGGAACCATCAGGCAACCTGAATTTGTGTGGTGTGATCTTTCGCTGTTAAATACCTTAGCCCGGAAAGAGTATGTGGCAGGTATTGCGGAAGTGATCAAATACGGAGCCATCAGGGATGTGGAATTTCTACATTATCTTAAGCAAAACATGTCGGATTTACTTTCGCTCGAGGGTAGCATTCTTGAGCATGTGGTGACTACGTCAGCTGCATTGAAAGTGGATGTGGTCCAGAAAGATGAAAAAGAATCGGATGTACGGAGGATATTGAATTTCGGACATACCTTTGGTCATGCCATTGAACGTGATAAAAAGGTGTTGCACGGAGAAGCAGTAGCCATGGGGATGGTCCTGGCTGCAAGGCTTTCACATGCTCGAGGTATGATAACGGCATCGGATATGGATCTGATTTCATCACTTATCTCTGATGCGGATCTTCCATCGGCAATGGAATTGGATGCAGATATCCTGTATGAGAATATACGTAAGGATAAGAAGAGAAAAGGAGAGCACATCCATTTTATTTTACTGGAAGAGTTAGGCAGGGCAACAGTGAAATCCATACCCCTTGAGGAATTAAAAAGCATACTTCATGATTTGTGTTAGTATTGCACATATAGAGCAATTGCCCTCAGTCATTCACCAGGATGTAGAGTTGATCGAGTTGAGGCTTGACCTTATCCGATTGGATCCCTCTCTGATTTTCTCTCAAATACCTGGGGGAGTGAAAACCATTGTCACCTGTCGACCGTGTGATCTTAGTGAAACTGAAAGAAGCACCTGGCTCATGACCTCCATGGATCTGGGTGCCACCTTCATAGATATCGAAATTGAATCAAGTGATGCGCATGTAAGCCAACTGATTTCCCATGCCCGTAAATGCCAAACCGGTGTGATAATTTCCTATCATAATTTTGAGGAGACACCTGACCGGACTGAAATGACCGATATCATAACTCAATGTTATGAAAGGGGCGGTGATGTGGCTAAACTGGCTACTCAGGTAAACTCCAAGAAGGATTTGAGGAGCCTGGTCTCCCTATACGATATACCTGGCAGAAAAGTGATAGTTGGCATGGGGAGAGAGGGGCGCATAACCCGAATTATGGCCCCGCACCTGGGAGCCGAATTCACTTTTGCAGCTGCAGGAGATGGTAGTGAAACAGCTCCGGGTCAGCTCAGCGTTAACCAGTTGAAAGAAATATATAAAGTGATAAATGAATCATGAACTCATTCGGTAGATTATTCAGAGTCCACATTTTTGGGGAGTCCCATGGAGAATCTGTGGGTATTGTCCTTGATGGATGCCCGGCGGGTATCCTCCTGAAGCATTCCGATTTCAAAACTGATTTCTCCAGGCGCAAGAGCGGTGCTATAGGAACCACCCCCAGAAGGGAGGCAGACATCCCGCGAATTATGAGTGGAGTGTTCAATGAAAGGACGACAGGTGCTCCTATCACTATTCAGTTCGAGAATACCAATACCCGCTCAAGGGATTACAGCCACCTGAGAGATGTTCCCCGTCCGGGGCATGCCGATTTTACTGCCGGCAAGAAGTTTGGTGGATTTCAGGATTATCGGGGTGGAGGTCATTTTTCCGGCCGGCTCACACTTGGACTTGTGGCAGCAGGGGTGATTGCCAAGAAAATCATTGAACCCATGCATGTTACCGGGAATCTACTGGAGGTTGGCGGAAGTAGTGATATTGAATCGGCCGTTAATCAGGCAGTTGAAGAGCAGGATTCCATAGGTGGAATTATAGAGTGTACTATCGAAAAGGTACCTGTAGCCCTTGGAGAACCGTTCTTTAATTCTATTGAAGCGGTCATGAGTCATATGATCTTCTCCATTCCGGCCATTAAGGGTATCGAATTTGGATCAGGCTTTAAAGCAGCAAAAATGAAAGGCAGTCAGCACAACGACCGTATTGTGGATAGGGATGGTACTACAGGGACCAACCATGCCGGAGGTGTAAATGGAGGCATATCAAATGGAAACAACATTGTTTTCAGAGTAGCTGTTAAACCCACATCCAGTACACTTCAGGTGCAGCATACCATGAACATGGCCACTGGCAAAATGGAAGATCTTTCCATTGAAGGCCGGCACGATTCATGTATTGCCCTTCGGATTCCGGTGGTTGTGGAAGCAGCAGCAGCTATAGTGATGGCAGATTTTATGTTGCTATCGCAACAGGTTAAGAGGGTGATGGGTGATGAGTGATATGTAAGATGTAAGATAAGTATGAAAGTTAAAAGTTTGAAAGTATGCGTATAGCTATAATCGGAGCTGGCAACATGGGTTCATGGCTGGTGGAATCACTCTGCTTAGAATATGAAGTAGGAGTGTATGATGTGGATCGAAACAGGTTAAAGTACTTTTTTAACTCAAGGAAGTTCCTCTACTACGAAGAGATTGCAGACTTTTCACCGGATCTTTTAATTAATGCAGTAAGCCTTGATAAAACCGTTGCTGTGTTTGATGATATTATCTCCTATCTCCCGGAGAAGTGTATTATTGCAGATATTACTTCTGTCAAAAGCGGACTTGCAGAATATTATAAAAAACTGGGAAGGCGGTTTGTCTCCACACACCCCATGTTCGGACCCACTTTTGGTAATGTGAAAGATCTAAGCAATGAAAATGCCATTATTATCACTGAATCGGATGAGGAGGGAAAGGCATTTTTCAGAGAGTATTTCAGCGGATTGAAAATCAAGATCCACGAATACTCCTTTCAGGAGCATGATCAAACCATCGCCTATTCACTCTCTATTCCCTTTTCTTCTACCATGGTTTTTGCTGCTTGTATGAAAGAACAGGCTGCCCCAGGGACCACCTTTAAGAAGCATTATAACATTGCCGAAGGTCTCCTTTCAGAGGATGATTACCTGTTGTCGGAGATCCTGCTTAGCCCCTACAGTTTGGGTCAGGTGGAGCGTATTAGTGAGCAGATGGAGTCGCTGATCGAGATGATAAGAGCACGAGACAAAGAGCAACTCAAAGAGTTTTTCAAAGGATTAAGAGATAATATCGGTCTTAAAGCTTAATAACAGAATCCTTTTGGTCTTCTCCGTGATCCTGAACCGGTGATCGATACGATGACCCATGATCCAGACAATCTTCTTACCAGAGGCCATAATCCAGGTACGCTCCTTCTCGGGGACAGGAATTTTGTTATCCACAAAAAAATCACTCAGTTTTTTCATCTGATTCATGCCCAGTGGATAAAAATAGTCTCCATGCATCCAATGCCGGATCAGGAGTGGGAACTGGATCTCATCCAGGTCCAGACAAGCTACTTTGGGTTCTTTGGGAATCCTTTCCAATTCTTTGCGGTCAAGTATCTCCACATCCATGGGAAAGGGGAGGGAGGAGTATTTTTCGTAACTGTCCAGGTAATACCTGTCAAAGGTACTGCTCTTCGATTCAACCAGCATGAGCGTATCGCGATCCTTGTATAGCTGATGGGTGGTTGAGATGGAGTGCTTACCTGGTTTTGCCACCATGATGTTCTCAATCCCTTCACATTGTGACCGGGTGAATCCAAAAGGGGAGAAGAGTTCATAGAGCCAGGTCTTCAGAGGCGATATGGATTTGAGTTTCTGGATGTCAATTCGAATTCCGTCAACCCTTTTTTCGAATAGATCTGCCCGGACCTTTTCAACGGTGAGTTTAAAGATGTCGCTGACTTCGTTTAGCCTCGTCATGTTCAAGCTCATGGTATCGATGAAGCCCGGATTGATCTGTTGCATAACCGGAATCACATCGTGCCTGATCTTATTCCTTCGGTATTTGGTTTCCAGGTTGCTGGCATCCTCCCGGAAGTCAATATGGTGGACCGTCCTGTAGTTTACTATCTCCTCCCTGGAAGCAAAGAGCATGGGTCTGATAATCTTCTCATTTCTGGAGGGAATTCCGGTCAATCCCCTGATCCCGGTCCCCCTCGAAAGGTTGAGGAAGAAGGTCTCCACGGAGTCGTTTTTGTTATGAGCAGTGGCCACTGCATCGCAGGCCTGGTTGTCGAGCAGCTCATTAAACCAGTCATATCTGAGTTCTCTGGCAGCCATCTGGACTGATATCCCTTTTTCCTGAACAACTTCATCCACATTGAATTGCTTTACCTTCACAGGCATTTCCAACGATGCTGCCAGCGATCTGACAAACTCTTCGTCCTCATCGGAATCAGTACCTCGTAAATGAAAGTTGCAATGGGCGATGACAGCGTCAAATCCTGCATCCTTGAACAGGTGAGCCATAACCACCGAATCAATCCCTCCGCTCACCGCCAGCAAGATACGATCGCCGAATTTACAGAGCTTCTGCTCCTCAAGGTAGCTCTTAAACTGATCTAACATGGAAGGAAGTTAATCGAGTAGGAAGATAGGGATTTATTAACAAATCCCTATCTGTCCTCTCACAC
>CAZURA010000179.1:0-6737 GCA_964622985.1 uncultured Bacteroides sp.
GCGTTCGGGACTTTCACCCTATAGTTATCGCCCATGCCGGGCACACCAAAAAAAACCCCTCGCCAGGGCGAAGGGTTTAGATTAATACAAAATGCCCTGGTCAACTATATAAGTTTGACATTCACTGCATTTAATCCTTTACGTCCTTCTGTAAGCTCGAAAGTTACATCGTCATCTTCTTTGATCTTATCGATCAGTCCAGATACGTGGACAAAATACTCTTCGTCTGATTCGACGTCCTTAATAAATCCGTATCCTTTAGATTCATTAAAGAATTTTACTTTACCTTCTTTCATTGTATAAATTGATATTAATAACAATGCAAAAGTAATACATTTTAATACCAATTGCACAAATAGTTATACAACATTTCATAATTACCTGGGAATGATGTAAAAAAAGATGGCAAAGAAATGGGAAATGCTACCCATAAGGACCAGTAAATGCCATACCAGATGATGATACGGAAACTTGATCATCTTGTAGAACAGAATTCCAACCGTGTAGCAGAGTCCCCCGATCAGAATCCATAAACTGCCCATAAGAGGGAGCGTGTTGATTACGGGAACAATGGCAATGAGGATAAGCCAGCCCATCACGGCGTAAGAGATTACATAGAAAGTATTTACCCCTGAATTGAAATCCCCCGGACGTGTCAAAATCAATACAGTTCCAATACAAGCAAAACCCCACTCCAGTCCGAAAATGGTCCATCCAAGTGGTCCGTTCAATGTAACCAGCGCAATGGGGGTATATGTTCCGGCAATTAATATGTAGATCGCAATTCTGTCCATGTTAAAGAAGAAATCCTTGGCCTTCCCCACAGGTAAAATATGTGTGAAAGCTGACGAAAAATAGAGGATGATCATTGAGGCACCAAATATGGAAGTGGTCACCACGTGCCATCCATCCCCGCGAAATACGGAGTAGGAGACCATTAATACCAGGCCTGCAACTGCAAGCAGAGCACCTGATAGATGTGAAATTGCATTAGCCAGCTCTTCGCGTTGCGTAAATTTCTGATTTATTTCCATGAAAAATGTTTTCACCAAAAGTAGTTTACCTGCCGCAGTTGGCCCTTATAGGCTGTCCCCGAATGGACATATTCGTCCCAAAATAAGTATATTTGTCTCATTCGCACCGAAGAAGCCCGGATCAGCTCCATGAAAAAAGCGACCTTTCATATTCTCCTTACATTTTCACTGATTGGGGTGACAGTAGCCCAAAGCAGCCAAAAGGACAGTTTACTGAATCTGACTACCCTACTCACAGGAGAAAAACTGGCCCGCACCTTTTACGAACTATCCATGGAGCCCTGGGAGCATAAAACCGACAGCGCGCTTTATTTTGCTAATCAGGCTGAACTCATTCTGCAGAAAAACGACCCGGAAGCCCTTATGCCATATGTGTTTAAGAGAAAAGGTGAAATATATGAGCAAAAGATGAATTTTGAACGAAGCCTCTCCTATTTTGGCAAAGCTTGTGAAGAGTTTATCAAACTGGAGAATGAGAAGGAAGTGGGATTGTGCGCTTTAATCATGGGAAATATTCATTATGAACTGGCCGATTATGGGGATGCTTACTCCTACTACCTGCAGAGTCTGAATGCCTATGAAAAGCTTGATGACAATGAGGGAATAGCCTGGATGGAGAATAATCTGGGGGCTGTTTCTCACGAGATGGGCAATTTGGACGAAGCAGAGAATCATTACATGAACTCCTATGAGATCTACAAAGAGAAGGAGAATGTAACAGAAGAGAGCAGAGCTTTAAGCAACATTGGACTGATCCTGTATGACAAGTTACAGTATGATTTGGCCCTTTTATTTCGAGGAGGTACTGCACAAGATAAATCCCGATTCTGCCACCTCTGAGTCAGAGCAATATGTACTCTCCTGCGTCTTTAATAACATGGCTCTGTTATATATTGACCAGGGGGAATATCAGTTGGGTCTGGAGTACCTGCGGGAGTGCCTTGATCTGACCCATAAACTGGATACGGAGTTTGATATAGGGACCGTATATATCAACCTGGGTTCGTTATTTGGTCAGATCAACCGGCAAGATTCTGCACTCTACTATCTACACAGGGCTTTACGTATTGCTCAAAAGGGAGGATACAAACACCTTGAACTGGAGGCGTATGATGAACTGGCCTCGCTCCATGCCGGGATTGGCAACTATGCATCGGCCTACAATTGGCAGTTACGCTATGACACTGTGAATAAGAGAGTATTCAATGAAATCCAGTCGGAGCAACTGGCACAGCTTAGGGCCCGGTATGAACTGGAGATCTCCGACCGCGAAATTGAACAGCTGCATTCCGAAGCACAAGTCCAGCGAATGCTCAATAAGGTCTTCATTGTCTTCATTATTGTCATTGTGACACTGGTCATTATTATTGCTGTGAACCTGCGTTCGAAAAAGCGGACTAACCAGATGCTTGCAGAACGCAATTTGCAATTATCCAATACCCTCCAGATGCTGAGCGAATCGGAGTTGGAGTTGCAAAAACTGAATACATCCAAAGACCGGATCTTTTCAGTGGTGGCACATGATCTGAGAAATCCTGTGGCTGCCGTGACAGGCTTTTCGGAGTTGCTCTATGATAATTTTGATCAATTCCCAGTGGAGACACAAAAGGAGTATTTGCTGCAAGTATTGCAAGGTACACAGAGAATCCAGAACCTTCTGGAAAACCTATTGATCTGGGCAAGGTCCCAAATGAAAGCAGTCAAATATGATCCCGGTTCTCTCAAAGTGAAGAGCATAGTGGATGAGTGTGTAAAGGAATTGAAAGCCAACCTGGATCATAAAAAGATCTCGTGTATCGTCAATGTGGACCGAAAATGCACTGTTTTTGCCGATAAAGCAATGATTCACACCGTATTCCGAAATCTGATCATGAATGCGATCAAATTTAGTTTTCCAGGTGGAAAGGTGAGGATTAGTAGTGAAAACGGAATGAAGATGTGTAGCATATCCGTGATGGACGACGGAATTGGCATTCAACCTGAAATACAGGAGAAGCTTTTCAATGCCAATGAAGTGTTATCAACACCCGGAACTACCGGAGAATCGGGTTCAGGATTGGGGCTTGTGATATGCAGGGAATTTATGGAAAAGAACAAGGGAACCATCCAGGTTGATAGCGAACCGGGGAATGGGGCCAACTTTACCATCAGTCTGCCTATTTCTAAAGGTAAATAGTTCTATTTTAATTTCTTACTGAAGATCTTCTCAAATTTCTCTACTTTGGGTTGAACAACCATGCGACAATATCCCTGGTTCGGATTGTTCTCGAAATACTCCTGGTGGTAGTTCTCAGCCGTATAAAAGGTCTCAAAAGGAACTACCTGTGTAACGATGGGACTTTCCCAGATCCTGGCTTCATTCAGTTCTTCTATCACCTCCTGCGCCTGAATCCTTTGCTCCTGAGTATGATAGAGCACAATGGAACGGTATTGCGTACCCACATCCGGACCTTGTCTGTTGAGTGTGGTGGGATCGTGTGTTTTGAAGAATATCTCCAGCAACTCCAGATAGCTGATCTGATTCGGATCGAACCGGATCTGCACCACTTCCGCGTGACCTGTTGATCCCGTTGTTATCTGCTTGTAAGTGGGGTTGGACACTGTTCCTCCCGAATATCCCGATATCACTTTTTGAACTCCAGTTACTCTGTCGAAGATAGCTTCAACACACCAAAAACAGCCTCCTCCAAAGGTGGCCAGTTCAGTTTTCCCATCCATATGATCTCTTCCTCTTGTGGTATTAGTGAATAGCAGCGATGCAAATATAATTAAACCGATTTTTCTCATCTTGTTTTCCCTTATAGTCTGTATGAAATTATAACCATCAGCTTCCCATTTTGTTGTAACTTTATAGTATGCAGCAGGCAATGTATTATAAGGTCAGGGATGAGGAATCTGTTCAATGTCTTCTTTGCCCTCACCGTTGTTTACTTGATCCGGATCAACGCGGCAAATGTAACACACGTGTGAATCGAGAAGGGCAACTGATCACCGACAGCTACGGGGTTCTCTCATCCATCTCGTCTGACCCGGTTGAAAAGAAACCTCTATATCATTATTTTCCGGGTAAATCAATTCTTTCCATTGGCAGTTTCGGATGCAATCTCTCCTGTGATTTTTGTCAGAATAACGAGATTTCTCAGGTCAATCACAACATCTTCAACCATTATCCCACACGGTCTCCGGAAGAGATTGTAAACAAAGCGGTCCTGTACGAGGATAACATTGGACTGGCCTATACCTATAATGAACCCATAGTCTATTTCGAATATATGATCAGGTGTGCTGCGCTGATCAAAGAGAAGGAACATCATAATGTGATGGTGACTAACGGATTTATGAATCCTGAACCGCTGGAGGAACTACTTCCCTATATGGATGCATTTAATGTGGATCTGAAATCCTTTCGCAATGAGTTCTATGTGAACAGATCCTCTGCAACTCTGAAACCTGTATTAGACACCATTTCCCGGATCGCCCGATCTGAAAGACACCTGGAACTTACCTTCCTGATCATTCCCGGATTCAATGATTCGGAAAGCGAATGGAATGACCTGATTCAGTGGATTGATGAGAATTGTGGCAAAGACACCATTTTACATGTGAGTCGTTATTTCCCACGATACAAACTGAATAATCCTCCTACTCCCCTTCAAACCCTTCAACGTTTTCTGGAATTTGCCAGGGACCGGATCCGGTATGTTTATCCAGGGAACACTCCTCAACTGGAAAGCCATACCTATTGTCCGGATTGTGGAGCGATACTTATTCAGCGAAATATGTATCTAACTTCCATAGTAGGTATCGGAGATGAAGGTTTTTGCAAGTATTGCAGTTATAAAATCCCCGGAGTATTTAACAGAAATTCATCATGAGTATACGTCATGCTGTGACGGAAGGACGCTTTTATCCTTCCAGTAAACAAAAGATCTTTGAACAAATAGAGAGAATAGAGAAAGAGGGGCGTTATCCACCTCTGGATTTTTCTCCGGAACAGGTAATCGGGGCAGTACTTCCTCATGCAGGACATATCTATTCTGGCTACCAAACCATACCCTTTTTCCAACTTATCAGCAAGCTCAAGACAATTCCTGATACTTTTGTAATTGTACATCCCAATCACACAGGTCTGGGTCTCCCTTTGTCCATCGATGATGCAGATGTGTGGAGTAATTGCGTGGGTAATGTGCCTATGGACAGGGATTTGGCCAAAGCATTGGATCTTCCTCTGGATAGCCGGGCTCATGCCATGGAACACTCTGCAGAAGTGATCATTCCCTACCTGCAATACTATTTGAAGGATCATTCCTTTTCCATCCTACCCATCTGCATGATGGACCAAAGTTATCAGTCTGCCAATGAGGTGACGAAGAAGATCAATGAGGCTATCCGGTTGACCGGAAGAGATATCATGATGCTTGCTTCGTGTGATTTCTCACACTTCCTGCATCCGTCGGATGGTTTTAAAAAAGACCAATGCATTTTGGACCAGATCTCTTCCAGGGATCCTCAGGGAGTAGAAATTGCAGTAAAGAGACATCGGGTATCCCTTTGTGGCTATGGTCCTGTTATGACACTAATGAAGTACGCAGAATCTATACAAGAGGATTATCAGATCCAGGTATTGGCCAGGGGTCATTCTGGCGAAGTGACTCCTTCCAATGAAGTGGTGGATTATATCACTATCATGTTTTACTTATGATCCTTTCTGAAGCTGATAAGAAGTGTCTGATTGAGATTGCCAGAGCGATCATTGAAGAGCATGTGGATCCGGGAAAAAGGATAAAGCTTATGAGTTCGGCACCCAGTGAAGCCATGGAAGTCAATTGTGGTGCTTTTGTATCGCTTTATGTAAATGGCGACCTCCGAGGATGCATTGGCACCTTTTCTGAAGAGGAACCCCTTCACAAGAATGTGAAGAATATGGCGATTTCAGCAGCCTCTACAGATAGACGCTTCTCTCCCATTAGCCCTGAGGAACTGGATATCCTTATCATTGAGATCAGTGTACTATCCCCAAGAACACAGATCCTGGATATCGGTGAAATAGAGCTGGGTAAGCATGGTATATATATGATCAGAGGCCCAAATCGAGGTACTTTTCTGCCTCAGGTAGCTTTGCAGAACGAATGGACAGTAGAAGAATTCCTCAGAAACTGCTCCAAGTATAAAGCAGGTATCGGATGGGATGGATGGAAATCCGCGGATATCTTCACCTATGAGACCAGCATTTTCAGGTCATGATTTGGAATTCCCCTGTTAATATTTCTTAAAAAAGTGTAGGATTTTCTCTTTTCTCTTTGAATTACGAAGAGTTTCGTATATTTTTACTACGAAACGATTCGTATAATGGATAAGAAACCATCAGATGCGGAACTGGAAATCATGCATGTTCTCTGGAAAAGTGGTCCGTTGACAGTGCGTGAGGTTAATAACCTGCTCACTCAGCAACGACGTGTTGGCTATACTACTACACTGAAAACCATGCAGATCATGAACGAAAAAGGATTATTAACCAGAGATACCGATTGCCGATCACATGTCTATACGACTACCCTTTCTCCAGAGGAGGTTCAGTCAACCATTCTCGATCATGTGCTGAAGACGGCCTTCAATGGAAGCCGGTCAAACCTGGTATTACATGCTCTTGGCAACCTTCCTGTTACAGAAGCTGAGTTAGAGAAGATCAAAAAGCTGATAGAT
>CAZURA010000179.1:6747-9712 GCA_964622985.1 uncultured Bacteroides sp.
ACAGAACTGTTTGAAATATCAGGCCACTGGATGGAACCTCTGGGGAAAGCCCTTATACACAGTGTTTGGATCGGTCTGCTCATACTAGCCATCCTCAGGCTCATGCTCCAGGCAATTCCCGCCAGATACCCGGTTTTGAGATATCGTATAGCCGTAATCTCACTTCTCCTCTTATTGGGATCGGTGATCTCACTTTTTTTCTGGCTCCATAACCCGGAATATAAAGCCACAACTGCCCTACCCGGCTTCTCCGGTATGAAATCTATAGTGCCCCACCTCAAAGAGATGGTGACTCATTCAACAGGCACTACTTCACTTTCCATATACCCTCTTATATGCTATATATATATAGGCGGACTATTTTATATGATAGCGAGATCCACTCTCTCCATTAGATACATCCGACGCTTGAAAAGTGGTGGAGTTCCGGTATCGGGCGCTTGGCAGATGCGTTTTCAGACCATAAAAAATGATATGGGTATTAGAAAGGAAGTAGCCTTTCTGGAATCGTCCCTGCTGGATGCTCCCGTTTTGATTGGGCTGCTTAAACCAGCTATTCTGGTCCCCGTTGGAATGTTTACCCACCTGTCTGTTAGTCAGGTAGAGACCATTCTCATGCATGAGCTGCATCATCTGAAGAGACTGGACTTCCTGGTCAATGCGGTGCAGTTCGTGATGGAAGGCATCTTCTTTTTCAACCCAATGGTATGGTCTATCTCCAGCATAGTGCGCAAAGAACGGGAAAATTGCTGTGACGACCGGGTGGTACAATTGTGTGGAGATCCCCTCATTTATGTGAAGGCGTTGTTCCAATTAGCGGAGCGCAAAAGTAACATAAACAGCCTGATCCCAGGTGTACTGGGTTCGGAGCCACATCAACTATTACATCGTATTAAAAGAATGATAAATCCTACACTTATGAAAACAAATATCCGTGAAAAACTCTTTTCTCTCCTGCTCCTGGCTGGAGGTGTAATCGTCCTGATAGCCATTACAGGGTTTAACTCAGGATTTTCTATAGGCAAACCTTTTCCGGAAGTCACCTCAGATACATATATAAATCAGGACACAATACCTGTAACTGGCTCCGAGACTGATATGGAAGAAACCGTTGAAGAGGAGAAGGAGCCTGCCACTACAGAGGCTGAAGAAGAGATCGACAGGGAGGAGCTCAAAGAGGAGATAGAGATAGCCAGAGCAGAAGCCATGGAGGCCATCGACTGGGAAGAGCTCAAAGAGGAGATAGAGATAGCCAGAGCAGAAGCCATGGAAGCCATCGACTGGGAAGAACTCAAAGAGGAGATGGAGATAGCCAGAGCAGAAGCCATGGAAGCCATTGACTGGGAAGAGCTCAAAGAGGAGATGGAGAAGATGAAGATCGATTTTGACAGCCTAAGGCATGACTTGGATTTCGACTTTGATTTTGACTTTGACTTTGACTTTGATCACGACTTCGATTACGATGAGAATGAAGAGGTGGATACAGATATCGATGTGGATATCGACATGGATCAGCCATAGAATATTTGGATTTTTGAATATTAGCTATATATTTGTTGCCTTTGATGTTAAGAGCTGACTAAATCGAAATAGTCACTAATCCTAAAACTACATCTATGAAGGAGATCCCGATTCTGATCGAATCGGGATTTTTTTTATTTATAAAGCGCACCACTTCAATTAGTTATCATTAGTCTCATACTAGCGTATCAGATACACTTCCAGTTTTTGGCACCGAATTTGAATTTCATTAGTCAAATAAGTCAAATAGTAAAAACCGGGAGATTATGAAAACATTAAGATATACTGCAAGCATACTGATTGCCCTGATCATATTTACAGTTACCCTTCAGGCACAATCAGAACGCCGCCCTGCTCCTCAGGAAAAAAAAGAGCCGGCTAAGGCGACGAGGACTCAGACCAGAAAAGCGACTCCATCAAATGCCCGTTCGGTACAAAGAACCAGGCAGGCCCAAAAGCCGCAGGTGCAACGGCAAAGAAGTTCTGCTCCGGCTGCACGTCAGGCCCAAAAGCCCCAGGTGAAACGGCAAAGAAGTTCTGCTCCGGCTGCACGTCAGGCCCAAAAGCCCCAGGTGCAACGGCAAAGAAGTTCTGCTCCGGCTGCACGTCAGCCTCAAAAGCCTCAGGTTCAAAGGCAGAGGTCCGGCACCCAGCCTGCTCGCCAGATTCAAAGGTCAACGACCGAACGGCCGAGGACGGTTCAGAACAGTCGCAAACCAGTGAGTATCACTACATCGAACAATCCGCGCAGTACCTACAGGAAGGCTGATTCCAGGGTACATACTACCCGTAGTGTGAGTAGTCACAGGAGAACCAATAAATACACTTCTGAGCGCTATTATGGGGGTCACCACTATCATTATGTATATCCTACGAGAAAGGTTAAGTACCATTACCATTATGATACCTATGTACATAATTATCACGTGTTGTACTACCCCACATATACCAACATCTACTGGACCAGGCATATGTACAGGGATTACAGAAGGTGGTACCCGGAATACCACTGGCGCTACAACTACGGTTACAGGATCCAAACCATCAGTATATTTGATGCTAAATACAATCTGGGTGAAGTAGCCATGGTATATGGCAGAGTATATGCCACATGGTATAACAAGGAAACTGACGATTATCTACTCTTTTTTGGAGGAGATTACCCATACCAGCAGTTTACAGTAGTGTTACCCGGAAGAGTGGCACGCAGATTTACCTGGAGACCTGAACGCTACTTCCTGGGAGAGCATCTTACCGTCACAGGATTGATTACAACCTTCGATGGAATCCCTGAGATCATTGTGAAGAACAAGCGCCAGTTGGGCCTCTATTGATCATAAAGTCATACCAGATAGTAGTGAGGGTGTCTCAAACGGGACACCCTTTTACTATGGTGTGCCCGGCAGGGCGCAGGTACTTGGAGGTGAGAGTCCTCTATACGCCC
>CAZURA010000180.1:0-9616 GCA_964622985.1 uncultured Bacteroides sp.
AAAAGCAATTAACCCTCTTTTGATACTCCGCTGCTTGCGGCGGGGTAGTTCATTGCGCTTACAATAATGCTCTATCGATTCATCCGTTTCGTCAAATTCATTGAAATTCTTATGTGGTTTTAGCGCTTTCCAGCTTGCGCTGGTTCGTTCCCATTGTTCATCCGTAATAAACAATCTCCTAATTTCTATCTCGGGATCTACCATTATCGAATTTAAAATTAGCCAATTTGTCCAATCTTTCACTGTCTTAGATGCGGGGAAGGCTATATTTTCAGGTAAGTCTACACTTATTTAGAGTAAATTCTTGGTATGTGAGTATATAAGTCTGGATGATTTATCCAAGAATTGTGAATAACCAATTTATGGAGAGCAAATGCCCATCCTAATAGGTCAATTATCTTTAGTTTGCATTGCAAAACGCGTTGCAAATAAAAAACCGCCTACATATTGAAGCATATGTAAACGGTTGATTATCAAAGTAGCGAGAGGGAGACTTGAACTCCCGACCTCATGATTATGAATCATTTCATCCTCCATTCTCAGAGAATAAGATTTCTTCGTAATTAATAAAAATAGGGCAGCCAACACCTGGCCACTCTAATAGGTCAAATATCTCCGCTATGGCAGCGGTGATAGGGTAAAGATACGAATTGCTCATGAGATGCATCTAGCAGAATATTGACCCCTATAATGACCCCGCATAAAGAACAAACCCCCGTAATCGCCTTGACTACAGGGGTTTCGCTTTTCAAATCGCAGTCCGTAGGGGAATCGAACCCCTGTTACCAGGATGAAAACCTGGCGTCCTAACCCCTAGACGAACGGACCGTATTGTTTAGAACTCGATTAATTATTAATCGGAGTGCAAAAATAGAATCAAATTTTCTTTTTGCCAAAAAAATATTGCAAAAATCTAAATTGGATTAGCTGTCCACCACTTCTTTAGCCAGGGCCCTTAGATCGATCCCGGAAAAGTTACCGGATGTCATGATCAGAAGAACAAAGGTATTTGCATCCAGTGAGGTAAGATCTTCCACCAATTTTTGTGAGTCATTGTATACAGTCAGACCTTCTTTATCGAATTGTTGCTTAACCTCTTCGGCAGAAAGGGCTGGAAGCCTTTTCCGTTTTACTACAGCCGGATTGAAATAGACAAAGGCCTGATCTGATTCCTTCAGCGATCCTTTATACTGGGGAAGGTATTCCATGTTTAAGCTGCTATAGGTATGAAGTTCCAGACAGGTCACTAACTTCTTATTGGGGTAGGTCTCTTTGAATGCATTAATCGTGGACTTAACGGTGGTTGGGGCATGTGCAAAGTCGAGGTATACGGAACGACTGTTGCCGTTGGCAAGTAATTGTTGCCGGCGTTCTGCCCCTTTGAAATGCTGAATGGAGTCGTAAAACTGATGTTCTTCTACTCCAAGATCCCTGCAGAGAAGCATGGCACCCTGGATGTTTTGCATGTTGTGGCGCCCAAACAAGGAAAGTGGAAGAGAACCATACTTGGTCTCCAAAATAAATCGCCCGGAGTCTACTCTGTGAGGATGTTCATTATAAGGGATCTTCAGCAGAGACCAATGGCTCTTCTCTATCACATCACCAAGTACCGGATCACCATCGAAATAAAATACTTTTCCACCTCCTGTAGCAATCCTTAGGAATTTGCGAAACTGCTTTTTATAGGTCTCAAAAGTCCGAAATACATTCATGTGATCCCAGGCAATCCCCGACAACAGAGTCATATGTGGATTATACTGGTGAAATTTAGGGGTGCGATCCAGTGGAGAACTGAGATACTCATCCCCCTCAAGTATTATGAACGGGGCATCATCGGAAAGTTTGACCATGGTGTCAAATCCCTCGATCTGGGACCCCACCATGTAATCAAAATCAAGATTTTGCTCTCTTAACACATGCATTACCATGGCAGTGATGGTGGTTTTGCCATGACTGCCTCCAATGACAATCCTCTTTTTATTCATGCTGTGCTCGAAGAGGTATTCAGGGAATGAATAGATCTTTATACCAAGCTCCTGGGCTTTTTTAAGTTCCGGATTGGTCTTTCTGGCATGCATCCCCACAATAACCGCATCAAGACCGGTGTGGATCCGAACCGGATCCCATCTCCGGTTTTCAGGAAGTAGCCCATGAGCCTCAAGCCTTGAATAGGAAGGTTCGAAGATTTCATCATCAGATCCACTTATCGTGTATCCTTTCTTGTGCAGTGCAATGGCAAGATTATGCATCACTGCTCCCCCTATGGCGATAAAATGGATGTTCATATGGCTGTGTTCACAATAATTTAACAACAGGATTCCCTGATAAAATTACAGGTTTATTGAGGAGGTTCTGACATGAATCCCGGGAATTTATTAACTGTTTAAAGGAGCTTAGAACCACAGAGTTTGATACATTTGATCTCTATGCAAATTCATATCATTCCAATTGGCAATCTGAAAGTCAGGGCTACGGAGATGATTAAGCCCTTATCGCAAAAAAAGATCAGTGACAAGTATCCCATCGATACCGAAGGGAGTATTATGCTTGCCATGAATGCACTGCTGGTGATCGAGGAAGAACAGGTAGTGCTTATGGATCCCGGATGCGCAGATTTTCTGCCTCCCAGGTTATTGAAGGAATACGGATTCCATATTGACATTCCTCTTGAGGAAGAATTGTCCAAAGTGGGAATAATGCCACATCAAGTGACTGATGTCATATTCACGCACCTCCATTTTGATCATGGGAGCGGCGCTTTTAAGCGTCAACCCGGAAAGATTGTCAAGCGATTTAGACAGGCCAGGTATCATGTTCTGAAAGCGCATTATGAATATGCCACCCACCCGGATTCCAAAGAGGCCGGTTCATTCTTTACCTCGCTTTTAAAATATGTTGACCAGGTTCATTGGCTGGAGGAGTGGGATAGCGATTGGCTCACCTTTCAGATATTTGAAGGGCATACCCGGCATATGACACTTCCCATTATCAAATCTAACGACGAGCGTATCTATTTTCTAGCTGATCTGATTCCCATGGAAATCTTCATGGATTTGAACGTATTCAGCGGATATGATAGGGATCCTCGACTGGCAGTTCAGGAAAAACGGGAATTTCTGGCTGGATTGAACGGTTCTGCCAAATTAGTCTTTTTCCACGATCCACTTACTGAGAGCCTGATTTACTCATAAGTCTCAAGTAATACTTTAAGGATTTGTTTTCCAGCTTCAGTTACTTTTGAACCTGGTCCGAAAATGGCCATTACTCCAGCCTTATAGAGGTGTTTATAATCCTGTTTGGGTATCACCCCTCCGGCAATAACCATAATATCTTCCCTGCCAAGACGCTTCAATTCCTCTATAACGTGAGGTACAAGGGTTTTGTGGCCGCCGGCCAGCGAAGAGACTCCCAACACGTGGACGTCATTCTCTACGGCCTGTTTGGCTGCTTCTGCCGGGGTCTGGAAGAGTGGGCCGATGTCCACATCAAATCCTATATCTGCATATCCGGTACTGACCACTTTGGCTCCCCGATCGTGTCCATCCTGGCCCATTTTGGCAATCATTATCCGGGGTTGTCTACCCACTTTTAAAGCAAACTCCTGAGCCCTCTCACATGCTTCATTGAATGATTGATCATGTGCAGACTCAGAAGAGTATACTCCGGAGATGGATCGGATCACCGCCTTGTACCTTCCGGAAGTTGTTTCAATGGCTGACGAGATCTCTCCCAGGGAAGCACGGCACTTAGCAGCTTCAATGGATAACTCAAGTAAATTGCCATTACCGCTTTTAGCACAGTTAGTTATTGCTTCCAGTATAATATCAACTTGCTCATTATCCCTTTCCCCTTTTAACTTCCTGAGCCTATCCAGTTGAGCTAGACGGACCGCACTGTTGTCAACTTCGAGTATGTCAAGCGGATCCTCTTCTTCCAGCTGGTACTGATTCACTCCCACGATGACATCTTTTCCGCTGTCTATCCTTGCCTGTTTTCTGGCTGCAGCCTCTTCAATTCGCATTTTAGGGATCCCTGTTTCAATGGCGCTGGCCATACCTCCCAACTCTTCGATCTCCTCAATATGTTCCCAGGCACGATGAGCAAGCTCATGGGTGAGTGATTCCACGTAATAAGATCCTGCCCAGGGATCAAGTGAACGGCAAATTTCCGTCTCTTCCTGAAGATGAAGCTGAGTATTTCTGGCGATGCGCGCTGAAAAGTCGGTAGGCAGGGCAATGGCTTCGTCCAGGGCATTGGTATGCAGCGATTGGGTATGACCCAGGGTGGCTGCCATAGCTTCAATGGAGGTGCGTGCCACATTGTTGAAAGGATCCTGCTCGGTAAGGCTCCAGCCGGAAGTCTGTGAGTGGGTCCTGAGAGCCATGGATTTCGGATTTTCAGGGTTGAATTGCTTCACGATCTTTGCCCAGAGCATCCGGGCAGCCCGCATTTTGGCAATCTCCATAAAATGATTCATGCCAATTGCCCAGAAGAAGGAGAGCCTTGGGGCGAAAGCATCAATATCGATTCCCGCCTTTATTCCGGTACGCAGATACTCCAGTCCGTCGGCCAGTGTATAGGCCAGCTCAATATCGGCGGTTGCACCTGCCTCCTGCATATGGTATCCCGAAATACTTATGCTGTTGAATTTTGGCATATTTCGGGAGGTGTATTCAAAAATATCTGCAATGATCTTCATGGACATGGAAGGAGGATATATATACGTATTCCGCACCATGAATTCTTTAAGAATATCATTTTGAATGGTGCCACTAAGTTCCTCCAGTGAAGCACCCTGTTCCAATCCAGCTACAATGTAAAATGCCATGATAGGAAGAACAGCTCCATTCATAGTCATGGAGACCGACATTTTATTAAGGGGGATCTGATCGAATAGGATCTTCATATCGAGAATGGAGTCGATAGCCACCCCGGCTTTTCCTACATCTCCCACTACGCGTTCATGATCAGAGTCATAGCCTCTGTGTGTGGCCAGGTCAAATGCTACGGAAAGTCCTTTTTGTCCCGCTGCCAGATTTCTTCGGTAAAAGGCATTCGATTCTTCAGCGGTCGAGAATCCTGCATACTGCCTTATGGTCCATGGTCGCATGGCATACATGGCTGAATAAGGCCCCCGCAGGTAAGGTGGTAATCCTGCTGCGTAGTTCAGGTGCTCAAGGCCCGACAGCGCTTCCTTGCCGTATGAGGATTTAATTGTAAGATGTTCAGGCGTCTCCCACGGCGGGAATGATTCTTGCTTGGTTGCCGGGATCTTTATATCACGAAAATCTATGTTGCTGAAATCAGGTCGCATAATAAGTATGAAAGTGTGAAATTTAGTTAGATAGTGCTATAGTAGAATTTTATTGAAGTGTTTCAGGGTTTCCAGGAGGTTGCATTTCATGTGGATGAAGTGTTCCAATCCAGCTTTCCGTAGTGCCTCCAGCGCATCAGTTGGATAACCTGCTACTACGATTTCAGATACCTCCTTCAATTCCTGGAAGACCTTTGGAGCTAAATCGGAATATGCGTCATCGGAACTGCAAAGCACTATAATCTCAGCCTTTTGATCTTTTGCAGTCTTTATACCTTCCTCAATGGATTCAAAAGCAGGCTGATCTAAGATCTCATACCCGGCACAGGCAAACAGATTACCGGAAAAAGTAGCCCTTGCTGTCATCCAGGCGGGATTTCCATACTTAAAAAGGAGTACACGTGGTCTCTTTTCACTCTTTTCGGTCTCCATTCGTACCTCCTCAAACATGGAGGCAATGCGGAAAGGTTTTAGGGGAGTAAGAGGGGAGCTGTAGGAATCCTCCTTTACATTGCTATTGGCCAGGGTTTCAGCAATCATTTCATTAAAATCAGGAAAGGCGTTTGTGCCCAGTATATGTCCTCTGCCCGATGCCGATCTCTCCATCTTCCTGTCGCGGGAGGCTGATATCTTTTCCTGTATCCATCCCATCTCAAATGCCTTTCGGAAACCGCCCAATGTCTCCACTTCACGGAACAGGTCCCACGCCACTTCCCCAATAGAATCTGTAAGGTTCTCAATGTAATAGGATCCCGATGCAGGATCGGACACCTGATCAAAATAGGCCTCTTCCCGTAATATGATCTGTACATTCCGTGCAATCCGGTCTGAAAACAATGACCTTTTGGCATAAGGGTGATCAAAAGGCAGAACACTTACCAGGTCGGCGCCTCCCAGGATTGAAGACATAGCCTCAGTAGTACCCCTGAGCATATTCACATAGGGATCATAAAGAGTCATATTCCACTGAGAAGAAGTGGTGTGAATGGTGATTACACCTTGGTCAGGTTTGACCCCGTAGGCTTCAACCAGTGAATTGAAGAGGATCCGGGCAGCCCTCAATTTTGCCACTTCCATGAAATAATTAGGTCCAGCTGCCAAACTCAACTGCATGGCTTGTAACACATCCTGTGGATCGATACCCCTGCTGGTCAGAATAGCTAAATAATCACTGGCCATTGCCAGGGCAAATGCCAACTCCTCGACCAATGTGGATCCGGCATTATGAATCAGTGCACCATCAACATCAATTACTCGCATCCCGGGTGAATTATCCCTCACTTTGCTGACCAGGTTGCCTATATTTTCCAGGCTGGCAATAGGAATGCCTGATGTTGCCATCATACCTATCGGATCGGCTCCCAGTGCTCCGGTAAGATTTGCATGGTCTACCCCTCTTCGGGTGGCCAGTTCAGTGAGCTGATCGTACATTGCATCAGCGCCCAGGTATCCTTTCATAATGAGTTCAGCCTCACCCATCGGGACTCCTTCCAGCAACGAATCAAGCCTCTCCAGAGTAAGTAAGGGGAGATCATTCAGGTGAATCCTTATGGCCTGTGCTCCTCCTTTTAATGCCACTTTAATTCTTTTATTGGCTTCTTTCAATTCTTTTTCAGGAAATATATCCTGGCAGATGGTCCAGCCATTGGGGGCATTTCCAGTCTTCTTCAATACTCCCATATGCTCCAAATAATCCAGGGAAACCTGATTTTCCTGTCTGTAAAATGGCTGTACATGGATCCCTTCATCCGATTTCCAGATCAGTTTTTTATGGTAATCAGCCCCCTTCAGGTCGGATAAAATCTTCTCTTTCCAGTTTGCTGTTGAAATATCCGGAAAATCTTCAAATAGCTTTTTAGTCCCTTCCATTTTCATGATAAAATAATTACCTTACAAAGTAAGTACTTTGGAAACTTTTATAAAAGAGAAAGGAGACAGGAGTGTAGGATTATGCTTTAATTCATATTATCCCTTGACAAACTATAGGGATATTAATAAATTTGGTAACACCAGTTCTAAAAAAACAGATCATTATGCATTCTATCAGCGACACACTTACCAGGAGTTCTATAAGATTTATGTCTATTCTATTTATGCTAATGGTTTTCCCGGCAATGCTTATGAGTCAGGATTGTGGAGAGAATTACAAAACAGGAGATTGCCAGATGGATCGCCAAAGGGGGTACAAAGTATACAGTCAGTCTAAAGGAGTATCCATCACTACCGAGGATACAGTAGAAATGAATGTAGTATTCTATGGCCAGAAGGATTATATTTTCACCTTTTGCACAGACAAAGATCTCTACCCCGTACACTTCCAAATTTTGGACCCTGAATCGGGATCACTCATTTATGATAACAGAGATGACCGATATATTGAATCGCTGGGAATCGGATTTGATGTGACCAAGAACCTGATCTTTAAAATCAACATATTGGCAACGGCCAACAGTACGGGAGAGCAGAAAGAGAGCTCAGGATGCCTTGGAATTCTTTTTCAGTACAAGAATTATGACTGATCACTAGTCCACCATAAATTCTCATTATCATGAAAACTAAGGCTTTACTGGTTTTGCTGTTTTCAGCTTTCATGCTGAATATGCATGGACAAGACAAGAATTTCAAACGTATATTCCTGGAAGCAGAGTACTATTTCCTCACATCGGATTATAACGCAGCGCTACGCAATTATGAAAACCTGCTCAATATTGATCCCGATAATGCCAACTTGAATTTTTTGTGTGGATATTGCCTTATGAAATCGGGGGGAGATATCAACCAGATCATTTTTTACCTGGAAAAAGCTACTGAAAGTGCGGATCCTACTCATAAGGAGGGCTCTTATAAAGAGAGAAATGCTCCGATGGATGTCTATTTCCTTCTGGGGAGGGCATATCACATAAACAATCAATTTGACCATGCTATTGAAACCTATACACAGTACAGCAATGTGATTGATGAAAAGAATTTCGCTGAAGTGGAATATGTGAATGCACATATCAAGGCTTGTGAACTGGGTAAAAGCATGATGAATAATCCCGTGGATCCTGGATTTCAATCATTGAAAGGTGACGTGAAGTATAACAATGATATTTATAATCCGGTGATATCAGGTAATGACTCTCTTATGATCTTTCTTTCCGACAACAATGACAGATTCATTATTATGGCTTCCACCAGAAAGGGAGAAACTTGGACGAAGCCATTGGCTATTAATCCGCAGCTAGGAATAACAGGTAAGGTGAAGCCTGTCTCGCTGTCTTATGACGGTTCAGAGCTTTATATAGTATATGATGATTATTACAACACAGATCTTTATGTGAGTCATCATGACGGAACCAGGTGGACACGTGCTGCAAAACTTAACGATAATATCAACACGAAGTATACAGAAACTCATGCAAGTCTCTCAAAGGATGGTCAGAAGCTCTATTTTACCAGTGATAGAAAAGGAGGTATAGGGGGACAGGATATCTATGTGAGTGAGCGAATTACAGGAGATGAGTGGGGCAGAGCGGTGAACCTGGGTCATTCCGTCAATACCTACTACAATGAAGATACTCCGTTTTTATCAGGAGATGACCACCGGCTTTTCTTCAGTTCCCAGGGACACAATACCATGGGGGGATATGACATCTTCTTTTGTAACCTCACTGCTGAGCAGTCATGGGATTTACCAAGGAATGTGGGTTATCCGGTGAATAGCTCTGACGATGATCTCTTCTTTAATCCCGGCTGGGAAGAAGATCAGGCATATTATGCCAGGAAAGCAGATGAGGGTCAAGAGCCCATCGATATTTTCATTGTTCCATTGGACTACCTGGAAGATTATTTTGTTGATGTGGTGATTCCGGAGCCGGAAGAGCTGTTGGCAGAAGCAACCACCGACTCTCAGTCCGAAGGTTCAGATGAACTGGTGGCACCAGAAGAAGAACCGGTAAAAGAACCTGTTCCCACAGAAGTAATCGAAAAAAAGCCAGAGCCAAAAGTGACTAAACCTGAAGGAGGTGTATCTTTCTCTTCATTGGGGATGTACTATATCCTACACAATATACTTTTCGATTACAACTCATCGACCATTAGTGAAGTAGCGCAACGTGATGTGGATAGAATATACACGCTGATGAGGCGGTATCCGGAAATCGGCATCGAGTTGACTGGTCACACCGATGCCAGAGGTTCAGTTGAGTACAACCTGAAATTATCCAACAGAAGGGCGCGATCTGTGGCTAATTATCTGATAACTAATGGAATTGATGCCAGTAGGATCGCCGTGAGGGCAGCTGGAGAAACAGATCCAGT
>CAZURA010000181.1:0-9605 GCA_964622985.1 uncultured Bacteroides sp.
AACAACAAGCCAAATGAAAGGCCAAACCGAATACTATAATCGCTCAATTTAGGTTGTATTCAATGCCATAGCCACAATGGCCGGATGTGACATGCCGAACTGCATGCAAGCATCCCCGGGAATCACACTAAATTCATTGCAGGTTTCATAAAACCTTTCCCTCCAGGGATAAATAATCTTTCCTTTTTCAGATTCTGCTTTTATATCCTGGTAATCAAATAAATCACCTCCGGTAAGAAATCCTCCATGGAAAACGGCAGAGTTGATAATACCAACACCGTTCTTATCCAGTGCATCCATAAAGGATATCAGTTCATCCGGGTGATGGAAAACCGTAAAGCTATTGGCCAGCATAACCCAGTCGAAGGACACATGCTTATACAGCTCCTGAATGGTCATCCAATCCTTGGAGCCTATGCCAACTGCTTTCACTTCACCACTATCCTTCAGATCGAAAAGGGCACGGTATGATTCAAGGACATCATTCAGGCGTTTATACCTGTCATTTTCATCCTGTGCAGCAAAGAGGTATTCATCCGGATCATGAATGGATACCACTTCTGAGCGGTATGTCCCTCCAAGAAGTTCATTTCCCTGGTTAAAGCATTTGATAATGCCCTCATAACTGAAAACCTGAATGGCATCGTTTTCCAGATCAGCCCATGCACCCGGTTCGAATAATGGTTCTGGCGTTTCAAGTGGAACCCGGTACCAGCCCAGTTTATTACTGATAATAATGTCTTCAGGATCAATACCAAGGTCTTCCAGGCCTGTTCCGATTACCTCAAGCGCAAGACCTGCACCATACTTTCCGGCTGTATCAATTACTACAGGTTTCTCGGTACACTCAAACCACTTCCTCATCAATGCCAGCTTATCTTTATAGGGCAGGGCCTTGTACAGGTTCCCCAGGTAACTGGTACCATAGACAATAGGCGGTACACTCAGTCCGGTCCTGCCAAAGGGCTTTCTTTCTTTTAATTTAACAGTCATTGCTTAGGTTAGTACCCTCCATGACGGGCCCAATAGGAATAAGGAATCACCGAGAATGGCTATTGAATTTACGCAATGATATAAATTTATGGATTCTTTTCAAAGATCCGCTCACTCAACATTAATTCAACTAAACCCCACTAAAATCCTCTTGTCCGAACTACAATGAATCATTATCTTTGTTATCCCGTAAGTGTAAAGGGGTGTTAGCTCAGTTGGTTCAGAGCGCATGCTTGACAGGCATGAGGTCACTGGTTCGATTCCAGTACATCCCACAGAAGAGAAGACGTAATCTGCACATTGAAAGCTGATTGCGTCTTTTTCTTGAATGAAGATTACACAATAGGGCTTTCAACCTATTTCTATTGCGATTTCAATAATAGGATAGGTAGTATTCCACTTTGTGTATCTGGAATTGCCCCATTATAACAACCGGGGAAACAATCCCAACCTAAACTTGTTTAATCTCCTGTACTAACCCAAACACTATGATTAAACAGGCTTCTTTAATGATTGGACTTCTATTATCTCTCTCTCTTAACGGTCAATCTCCCAACTATATCTTTGAATCTGGTTTTGAGGGAACTTCGCATGTAACCCAATACCTGGTAAATGGAAATGTGAACACTGATGGTGCGGACATTGAAGGGATTGATAATGGGTATGATTGGGTGGAGGATTTGGATAATAATGCTACACTTGGCACTTTCAGAATTTTCTATGAGCAGGGTGATACTTCTGTGAGTATAGCGGAGATTGTGGAGGGTCCTGTAAACTCAGGCAACCATGTGCTTAGGTATACCATTGAGGAGCCTCATATCGACTATACTGGAGGGGATAATGAACCTTTGCAAAAAGGAAGAATTCAAGCTTCTTTAAACGGGAACACCAACTTAACGGAGTTCGCTTTCCAAGTAAAGTTGTATCTCCATCCTGATATAGATTCTTTAAAAACACATCCAGACAAAATCACATGGTTTACCCTCCAGGAATTCTGGAATAATGAAGCCTATCAGGAATATCCCTTCAGGGTTACTTTGAATCTTCAGAAGCCTGTTGGAGTTGGATCAAACCTTCATTTCGGGGCTCATGGAGAGACAAAAGTGAGTAAGGGAAATTGGGATGCAAGATGGGAAGTGCTAGATACGTTGTTTGCTGTTCCAACCGGGGAGTGGATGACCCTTGAAACTCATTTTGTGGAAGGAGACTCTTTGCATGGGAAGTTTAACGTCACTGTTACTGATTCCCAAAACAACATCCATAAAATCGTGAATATCACTGGCTTTACTCAGCACCCTGATGATCCTGATCCCGATGGTGTGAGCAGTTTTAACTGCATGAAGCTCTATACTTCCGGGCAACTTATTGAAGGAATGAAAGCGTTGGATGCAAACATTGCAATCTATTGGGATGATTTCAAACTCTGGACAGATTCTACTTCAACAGGCATTAAAGAAGAGACACAACACCAACACCTCAATTACTATCCTAATCCGACAAACAGCACTGTGAAACTTGACAGTGAAATAAAGGTGCATAAAGTCAATATCTATAATTCTCAGGGTGCCTTGGTGGAAACGTTAAAGGAACCTTCCAATGAAATCGATCTTAGACCTTACGAATCGGGAGTATATTTCATCCAGGTGGAAGTAAAGGATGGCCCTTATAAAAGACTTAAGGTCATCAAGAACTGACTCTGTAAGAATTAGCAAGAATAATCAAACCTCCCTCAACAACATTTTCTATTTTCGATCTCATAAACAGAGGTTATGGAAAAGATCGATTTCAAAAAGAGGTATGCTGAGTTTTATTCCGTAAAGAAGGATACCATTACACTGGTACAGGTACCTGAGTTCAACTACCTGATGATCCATGGTGAAGGGGATCCCAATACTTCTCAGAAATATAAGGACGCGGTAGAAGCATTGTATGCAGTTGCCTACAGGGTCAAGTTTAAGATCAAAAAGGAGCTCCTTCAGCTGGATTACGGAGTGATGCCGCTGGAAGGTCAATGGTGGACCGATGATATGAACCAATTCTCCATGGACAATAAGGATATCTGGAAGTGGACCATGGCCATCATGCAGCCTGAATTTATCAGCTCTGAAATAATACAACAATGTATCCGGGAAGTCTCAGAAAAGAAAGATCTTTCTGCCCTGTCCCGCATTTTCTTTGATAAGGCTCAGGATGGATTAAGTGCCCAGATCCTTCATATTGGACCCTATGCAGATGAAGCGCCCACTATTGAAAAACTGCATAACTACATCCATGAAAATGGGTATCGCTTAGCTGGAAAACATCGGGAGATCTATTTGGGTGATCCGAGAAAAAGTGCACCTGAAAAGCTCAGGACCATCATCCGGCAACCAGTGGAAAAATGATAATAGGCTGAAGTTTACTGTTAAGAATAAGTTAACGCCTGCAGGTTCCCGGACGATCTGAGCTGGAATTAACTATATTTAGATAGCCATCAACCCAAAATACCTTTTATAATATCTTCAATATTTTAATACTGCATTTGCATTTGTTTCAATAGTGTTAACATAACTTCACTAAGTATGAGTATTGACAACCAGAAAAGTTACGCTGATGAGTAAAAAACTAAACCTCTATTTCGTACTGGGTGGTGCGGTTTCAGCAGGTGCCTATACGGCAGGGGTACTGGACTATTTCATGTCGTGCCTGAAAGAATACATGGCTATTGAAGAGAGTAAACGTGAATACGATATTCAGGTAAAAGCTATTGCAGGAACCTCGGCCGGTGGGATGTGCGGTTCCATATTCCTGCATAGCCTTACAAAGGGTTACCCGGACTCCCCGGAAAACAGTGATCTGTTCAGGACCTGGGTGGAAGATATAGATATTTCCGTGCTATCAGATATGAGTGATATTAAAGAAAGTACATATCCTAATGCATTACTGAACGGAAAAGCATTAAGAAAAATCGCCGATGATGTGCTGGATTCAATTCCCTCTGATGATGACATCGAATCATGCAGCTTTTTAGCAAACGAATGCAAATTAATATTGAGTGTTACCGATACGGTAGGTAAGAGTTATGCTATCGATTTTGTTAACGACAGCAAGGAAAAATCATACTTCATCACGAATCACAGGGATTATTTTCACTTTGCATTATCTCAACCGGAAGATAACGACATAGAACTGAATAGTAACAGGGAAGCATGGAACAGATTAAAACAAGTATCGATAGCAACAGGAGCATTCCCGGTCGGATTGCCTCCTGCATGGCTTGAAAGGCCTTCATCAGTTTATGACAATCATGAATACGATTTAGGAAAACCCATAAATATCGGAGGGAATATACATAAGTACTACGGCATCGATGGTGGCATCGGAGACAACGAACCCTTTGGGCAACTGACCAGGATCATTGATAAGGACGATAAAGATAATGCGGTCATATTATTTATTGATCCCTTCCCCTCAGAAAACAAAAAGAGAGAAGGTGATTCTATTCCGGTACAACTTCAAAGGTTATATTCCGTTTTCCGAAATCAAAGTGCCTATAAACCTAAAGAAATTGCTGAATTCAAAAAAGGAAAGTACACATGCTATTCGATCCTTCCTAAAAGAAGCAACAACCCAAAAATAGAAATCCATCTTGCCGGAGCACTGGTAGGCGCATTTAGCGGGTTCATTCACCAGAAATTCAGGCATTTTGATTATCAGTTGGGACAAAGGAACTGCCAAAAATTCCTGTTGGACCACTTTCCTTACTTTAAAGGCCTTGATGCACGGGATGAAGCCCTGGCTCTTGATTGGCCAAGTATTAGAAAAGAAGAATACAAAAAGAAAACCAAAGCGTTAGATAAAAGGTTAGCACATATTGCCAGGACATTTGCAAATGGATTTTGGGGTTTTGTGCTAAAGGTGATCATCAGGAGATTTAAAAAGCCATCAAACCTGATCTTACAAGAACTGGAGAAACATCAATTAGTAGTGAAATGAACATGGCAACTAGAGTGTTTCTAAGTATTCGCCAGGGACAGCTTACTGAGAATGATGGCTTCAGGATAAAAGCAGGAAAAAAAAGACTGGATAAGGACGAAAACCTGTATTATAAAATAATTGAAGGGGCAGGTAAAGAGGACGAAATCAGAGGACTCCAACGTATAGTAAAATACAGTACTGAAGCCTTTGTAGGAACCATCAAAAAGGAGTTGAAAAAACAGGATTCAAAGAATGTGCTCTTCTTTATTCATGGGTATCACCCTTTTAAAAATAAGCTGCATACCTATTTATTGGATGAACTGGTTAAAGCGTATTCCCATAACGGTTCCCGGAATGGATTTGGGACTGTTATTTTCTTCAGCTGGCCCAACAGGGGACTGCAATGGAGGGAAGATGATGAGGCCTCATTAATTGGACGTATTTTAGCACATAAGTACCCCGGGATCTTTACTGGTTTAAAAGATATATGTAATGATCAAGGTGGAAATCTTTATTTGATGTGCCAGTCGTTTGGTCACCATATACTGAATAGTTTTGTTAAACACTTCAAATTTACGGTCCCCTGTTTTGAAAAGGTATTTCTGCTGGCAGCCGATATTCCTTACCAGTCTTTAAACTCCTCACCTCAAACAGGGATATACGTACCTAACAAGGTAGGCTTCGGAGGAGATTACACTCACTATAATCTTACTCCGCTTAGATTCTTAAGCCGCGAGATCCATGTGTTTTATGATGTGTTGGATGTTATACTTACCGCCTCGAAAATCAACTTCGTACGGAAATATGAAAGACTTGGTAAAACAGGCCCTCAAGGCGGGAAGCATGATCCAAAATTTATCATTCCTGACTACGACACCTATAAAAATGAAATGTACTTAGGCTCTAAAATAAAATTGAAAGGCATAATTTTTAAAATTATTGGACCCAGTCAGAAGAAGTATAATCACAGACACCAATACTTCTACACGAATCAAAACGTAGTAGAGATAATTAATGCAGAAATTCAAAAAGTGCCCGTTATTGAAAAACTTGAACAATAATTCGGATTTGCAGACATCTTAACCTTTATAAGATAAATTGATAAATAAGCAACTATGAAAATTGAACTATTAACAGAAGAAGGTTATCAAGAGTATGATCTTGAGACCATTGAAACTATTGAAATAACTGAAGAAAACGAGATTGACATTGAGATTGATCTACCCGAACCTGAGCAAACTGACCTAAAGATTGCTGCAGGACAATGGAATAAAATCAAAATCGTCTCTTTTGGAAATTGGCCTGAGACAGCGATGAAACTTGCAAAGAGGTGTTGGAAAGAAAGAAATCGACTTTTCTCAATTACAGTATGTGGTAAAACTAAAATACCTCATAGAAGAAATTGTCAAAAAACGTTCTATTTAAAGTATAGAATTACTTCACCAGACCAAAAAATCAAAAAAGATATTGAAGACTGTATAAAAAAAGCAACAGTTGCGGCAGCAGGTGCATTTCTCCTTGGTGGAGTTGGAGCAGTAAAAGTGACCTTCAAGAGCACTTTAGACTTATGTATTAATGAAAAACTCGGAGATCCAAAGAACTTTTTTGACTATAAATTCGATACAGAAACAATATGTGGTAAATGGTCTCCTATTTAAAGTTTACTAGCGATGTATATAAAAAATAGGCGGGATAGTCATAAATTAGAATAGAATATCTCATCGAAACCTTAGAATAATATGATACTTATTTTCCACTCAATTTCCTAATTTTCAATACTCACAATAAGGGATCAAAAAGAAATTTACCCGTAAAATCATGAGGTTAAACCTAGAATTAACCAAGCAAATTAGTGCAGGGAAGATAAAGTTTGATAATAATTCGGAAGAATTACGAGCACAACTTCTACAAGAAAATGGAGGATATCTTATTGCTGCTACTTTGCAGAAGCTAATCCTGTATTTATCACAAACTGTAAGCAGTTATATCAGAATCAGCTCTATTGTAAGAAAGCCTGGTGGCCATCATGGTGAAAGAAGAGCAGTTGATATTGGGAACGAAGAAATAGCGAATGAAATATTACCAAAGATTGCTAATGATTTGCAGGCATCAATATATAACATTGATGAGATAATATATGATGCAGGAGGTAGTCTACAAGTCTCTAGAAACAAATGGAATTATGATAATGGTGTCCGTCATAATTTTAGCGAAACGGTCCTTTCACAACATAAAAACCACATTCATTTTTCAGTAAAATCCTAAATTATACTTGTCAGCTTCTTTGATACTCTGACGATAAAGAGAAATGAGTATTTATCTGTAATAGTTATGATAATCCCTAACTAATCCGGAAACCCGATCCTCTTAATGGAGATGTTTTCAAATTGCCCCACTTTGCTAAGTATGAAATGCTTCCAGTGAGATCCCAGAACAGTGTCTATTTCGCCGGTGTGGAGTACATACTCCGCTCCCATTTCTATTCTTCGGGCAATGGCAGTGCTGTCATTCATGTTTGTAGCGTAACCGGACCATCCTTGCCGGTTCATTAGATAGAGTGAGATATTGATGGAAGGATCATCATAAGAGATCACCTTTGTCGACCGATCAATTCCCAGCGAATCGAGATAAGGTTCGATCTCTGCAAATCCGTAAAACTGGGTTTGATGCCGGTTGTTATGCCAGCCATGGTATCTTCCTTCCATCTTCTCTGAAGTATGTGACACTGAAAGTATCAGCAGCACCAGCGCAGCAATTCTCAACAGTATGGAATTGATCCGGACATCCTGCGAGTCTTCCTTTTGCATCATGGTGAAGAAAGCCAGCATAATAAAGACCGACAGCATCAGCAGATCGATTACATAATAATCATGTTGTCCCAGAGGTGCAAAAAAGAACACTACAATGCCGACAAATCCTATGGAGATAAAGGTGGTGAGAAAATAAACGGACCTGTTTGATCTAATATAAAACACCCAGGTAGCCAGCAATCCCGCAATAAAGAGATAATGCAACGGGCGATAGAAATACTCTTCCAGCCAGATATGCCGTACGGAATCAATAATCCGGGATATTTCCTCTATGGTCAGTTCCCAAATGGGGAGTATCCCCACAAGAAATACACTGCTGTTCCACTTTGAGTTATAAGATATCGAATAGTTCACCCAGGAAAGGATCACTATAATTACTCCCACAGCGGGAATTATAAAAGCCCATCTGTTCTTAAAGAGAGTCTCATTCCTTTTTCGCGGCAACCACTTTAACCACTCCATCACAAACAATCCGCACAGGGAGATAAAGCTGATCAGGGAGGATATCTTGAGCAATCCTCCAAGCAGGAAAAAGAAAAAAGTGAAATACAACTCTCTATTTCTGCCGTTTTCGTAATATCTGAAGAAAAAGTACCATCCGATCAATGCCATATTGAACGCGGTGGTATTCATCAGAAAGTTGAAGGTGTAATAGACGTATATTCCTGAAGTAAACAATATAGCAGTGCAGAACAAGCTCCAAAAAGAATCCCTGGTCATACGTTCAAACATCCGCAGCATGGCCAGCATTGCTCCTACACTGATGGCAAAGTTGACCAGCCGGAAAATCCACTCATGCTTTCCAAATAGCTTCCATAACAGAGAAACGATATAGTATATCAACGGAAATTCACTCAGGGTCCTTCCCTCGTTATCTTCCAACAGATTATAGACCTCCGGTTGAAAGAAACTGGATTCATTATGGTAAAACTTTGCAGTGATGGCAAGGCAGTCACACTGTCTCCACTGATGTGTACCCTGCGGCTGAAGGTTTACGATCTCATGGTAGTTATAAAAGAATGAAAGCGCTATAATGAGGGATAACAGAATAAGTGGTGAGTATTTCGGGATGTAAAGAGGAGCTCTTTTTGACACCAGATTATTCAGGAATCCAGCCTTTAGTTTCATAGAAGTGTTCGATGAATAAGGGATTGAAGGTAGAAAAACCAATTAGAATATTATGCATAGTTTTGGTATGGAATAGGAGGTATGGAAAATATCATTTTCGGTATTATCACGATTATCCTGTGTGCTGCGGGGTACTCTTTTGCCTGGAAATTCCATAACCGGGATCACCACAGGGCTGCGGTAGCTCTATTGATCCTTTGCGGACTAGTACTTTATGTGTATGTGTCTGCTGACTTCTTCCTTCATCTGTGGGATGAGAGGTATCATGCGCTGGTGGCTAAGAATCTGATCAAACACTCATGGATTCCGACCCTCTATGACAATCCTCTGTTGCCTTACAATTATCAGAATTGGGCAGGAAATCACATCTGGCTGCATAAACAACCTTTACCCTTGTGGACCATGGCGGCGAGTATGTCGTTGTTCGGGGTGAACGAGATAGCATTAAGACTACCTTCCATCATCTTCTCTTCCCTTGGAATCGGGCTGACATTTGTCGTGGGAAGGTATCTGTTTAACGAAAAGGTGGGGTTTCTGGCAGCGTTCCTCTTCTCTTTAAACGGGTTGATTATCGAATTGACGGGAGGAAGGGTAACCACAGATCACATCGATGTTATCTTCCTCTTTTTTGTACTGCTGGCCATCTTCTTTACTATAAAATTCATCGGGAGTCGAAAAACCATTTATACTATGCTGGTGGGTGTGAGTACCGGGGCT
>CAZURA010000182.1:0-9587 GCA_964622985.1 uncultured Bacteroides sp.
ACCTTCTTTGCATTCTCCACAACTTCCCCCACAGCCGTTATCCCCGCATTCCTTGGCTGAGCAGGTTGGGGTGCACGGACCTTCCACACACTGCCCAGACTGGCAGCTTTCATCGCTGCCACACGTCCCGCAGCTTCCTCCACATCCGTCGTCGCCGCAGTCCTTGCCAGCGCACCATGTGGTGCACGGCACACACTGACCAGATTGGCAGCTTTCGCCGCTACTACATGTCCCGCAACTTCCTCCACAGCCGTTATCCCCGCATTCCTTGTCGGTACACCACTTAGGGCACACTAGACTCGTATCGCCGGTACTGATCATTTCGCCAACTACTTGCAGGTCTGACAAATCCACACTCAACATCTTGCTGTCGCTTAAGCGTTTCAAAGTCAGTTGTCCCGAAAACGCCAACAGTACGTTTGGAATGCAGGTTGACTCGACCATGTAGGCCGTGACTTCTACATCCGAACACATGACCAATGAAGACTCCTGCAAATGGTATTCCCCTTCATCGGCGTCTGACCAATTTGGACAAAACGAATCCGCCGTCAATACAGCGTCGGTCACTCCCAGATGACCTTCTATGTCCGTTTCCATCTGTATACTGAATTCGCAACCCAGTCCCAACTTGGACATGGAAATAATGTACTTGGAAATGCAACCATCTTCCCACTCGTCGATGTCCAACTTGTGGAACAATTCCACATCGACAAGTTCCCCAGTAAAGTCCATATCGTTGATGCTGTTCTTGACCCAGCCATTGACTACCGGTGACTCAGATGCACATTCGGGAATGCACTTACCTTCACTGCAACTTGGGGTGGTCCCACCGCATTCGCCGCAAGATCCACCACAGCCATTGTCACCGCACTCTTTGCCTGAACAGTTTGGGGTGCACACAAGGTCGGGCACTGATAGATCGTACTTACTGTAAGTGTCCGTACCACCAAGGACATCCTGAACACTTGACGAATTCACGCATACATTGGACACGCAATCAAGTCCATCATTGCATGTACCGTTCGGGTAGCAAGGGCCACCTTCTGTTCCGGCCTCCTTCCCACCTCCACCACCACACGCAACCAGCAATGCAAGGCCGAAAGTGCCTAACAGGAACCGCTTCATGTCCCCCCCCAACACCGGGATTCGTCAGACTTCCACATCAAACAGACCGCTGGTGATCTGAACGGTTGTGCCATCGCTCTTGCAATCCTGCATTACAACATCATCGAAGGAACCGATGATCTTGCCAACTGGCACACCGAATTCCTCAATGGTTAGCAAGCAGGCAGTTGCTTGGTAATCAAAGTCCTTACACTGCTCGTCTCCTTGAGGGTACTTGCCGTACCGGTACCAGATTTGGACGGAATAGGGTGATGGATTCCCGCAGGTGAAGTTCCCCATTTGGCCACCTGCAATGCCGGTGAGCCTGATCTCAAGATTGTGCCGGACATCCTTCGTACCCGGAAAAGGAATGTCGTCCATTTTTTCGGATATCAAATTGATCATGAGAAGCTGGTCAGCGACAAGCCAATCGGCATCGTGCAATTGGAGGAACTGGACTTCACTACCGTTGATGACAGCTTTGTTCTGTCCCGTGATGATGACATCATTGGACGGCAGTTCTTCCAAGTACTCAGCGGTTAGGACATCGGGCACGTCAGCCTGTCCCCATGCATCCTCCTTATCTACCGCGTCGGGAACTGGTTCCGGGGGTGGATTGGCTACAATGGGAAAGCAGAATCCATCGACGCAATGCTCGTTGGCCAGACAAGCGGTCTGGCTCCAGTCTGTTCCGTTCAGGTTGCATATGTTGGCAACATGATCTGTGGCACACTTGGCTTCTTCCGGGGTACACACTTGGGCGACACACGAATCGCCTTTACAGGCTTGTCCGGCAGGGCAGGATTCTACCGTCCATGCTCCCCCGGTGCACTGGAGTAGGGAGTCGAACTCACATCGGATTGATCCCGCTTCACAGGGCACTCTCATGCACGCGCCCCCGTAACACTTCTGGTCACTATCGCAGGTCGTCGTCTCCTCTGCCGAACCGTTCTCGTTGCACAGAACCGCAGTGCTGTCGTCCATGCAGTCGCCCTTTCCCGGTGGGACACACGCCCGTGCCCGACAGGAACCCAGATCGCAGTACTGGTTACCCCCGCAGGAAACGAGTTCCCATCTCTTACCGTTGTATTTGCAGGTGCCGATGTAGTTTCCGAAACACTTCACGTCACCGTCGTCGCAGATGGTCTCAGGTAGAGGAAAAAGATCAACGTTGTCCATGTCCGAACCAACCGACACGTCAGTTCCGCCCGCGATGTCCATACCACTCAATGGATTCACACAGAGTTCCGACAAGCAGGTCAGGCCATCATTGCAAGTCCCATTTGGGTAGCAGGGGCCACCCTCTGTACCGGCCTCCTGTCCCCCTCCACCCCCGCAGGCGACCAGCAATGCAAGGCCGATACAACCAATCAGAAACCGCTTCATGTCCCCCTCCAACGCATTGTTCCGGTGCCGATGAATGAATCCTAGCCCTTTGCCGGAAGTACGTCCACAGGGTTTCCGGCCAATCCGGCAGCTCATCGGGGCGGAGAGCAATAGTCCGTCCTCCGCCCGCTCGCCAGGGATAGTGTGACTATTTTTTCACTCCAATAATCCAGTCGAAAATTAACAATAACCTGTAGTTGCCCCTGCCAGACAAAGACCACCAACAAGTATTTATCACCGGAAGTAGGCTGATGAGCACCAGCTATAGCGTAGAGGGCGTAGAGGGGTCGCATGGGTGGCCCTTCAGGACCTCGGGGGCAACGCCCTCGGGAACAAACTTTGATGGGCCGCATCGACGGCCCAAAGCAGGCCAGCAGGAGAAGAGTTCCTGTCTGACCTAAAGGAGTTTCAGATCATGAACAAGCTCACGTACAGAAACCAGAAAACCGGGGAGTGCAATGCTTGTGGACGCGATGTGCTGTCGGGCGAGGGGTGGTGCGGGTGGCGCACGCCTGACACCGGTTCTCCCGCTGTCTACTGTGCGGAACACCGCGAGGAGGCCCGTCGCGATGGGGTTTGGGATCTTGCCTACGACCTCACCTCCGCAGTAGACGGCGGGGTGGCTGTGGACTTCTTCCGGCCCGCCTGGAGGGAATTCGAGAGGTTGCTTCGCGAGGGGATCGTGGCCGAGTCCGATCGCGACCTCTTCATGGAGTCGTGGGGGGCGCAGAACTGGTTCTTCATCCTGGCCAATGAAGATTTGATGGAAGGCGACCCCGAAGAGACCACCAGCACTGAGTAGCCGCTTCGCTTCTTGATGTAGGCCCCTACGTGGCCGCCATTTTGGAACCGGCACCCGTTCGGACCCCGACCGAAAATCCAACTAGGTTGATCACCGACAACTATCGGGTAGACAGATCGAGGCAATGGAGCCTCGACCGTCCCGGCGAGCTGATACCGCGGACGTGGGACACGGGGACGATAGCGTCCCCTGAGGAGGTATCATGTCAGCGATTTACGAACCGAAGGGTGCAGCGCGGGAGTATGCGCCGCTGGCCGTCAACCTTTTCTCGGGCTGCTTGCACGGCTGCCGTTACTGCTACGTGCCGGGCTGCCTGCGAAAAAAGCGCGTTGACTTCCATGCTGAGGTCCAGCCCCGCACGGGCATCATCGCCCAGATTGAGAAGGACCTGCATCGACTGCGAACACGTGGCCAAGTTGATCGGGTCCACCTTTGTTTCACTTGCGATCCGTATCCGGCGATGGACAAGACTGTAGGTCTTACTCGTGAGGCTCTAATTCGCCTGCGTGACAACGGTTTCCCCGTGTCTGTGCTCACCAAGGCGGGGCTTCTGGCGACCAGAGACTTCGATCTGCTTGCCACGATGGACTCGCAGTTCGGAGTGACACTCGCTTGGCACGATGATGGTGTGCGTGCGGATTGGGAACCTGGCGCCGCATCGGTCGAGGAACGCCTGGAATCGTTGCGACTGGCACGTGCGCGTGGCATCTACACTTGGGTCTCCGTAGAGCCGGTGATCGATCCGGACCAGGGCCTCGCGGCCATCGAAGCCTGTCTCCCGCTGGCCGACATGATCAAGGTCGGCAGGTGGAATCACGACTCCCGCGCCAAAGACGTGGATTGGCGGGCGTTCGCGATTGCGGTCAAGGCGATGCTGGTTGCGGCCAAGAAGCCGCATGTCCTGAAACGCGGGCTGGCCGAATTCGTCGCATGAGGACACCGGTAACATTCGCTGGCGGGCCGCCAAGACGGCCCGAAGGAGTTCTACATGGATGGCAATAGAAACAAGGCTTCTGATGAAGATACCATCGATCAGAGGTTTCAAATTGTCCTGGCGGATCCACCGTGGAGCTACAACGACAAGGCTCACGCGGGGCAACGCGGAGTCGAGTATCACTACGACTCGATGGAGCTTCCCGACATCAAGGGCCTCCCGATTCCCAAACTAGCTGCCCCGGACTCGGTCCTCTATCTATGGGCCACTCCTCCGATGCTCAAGGAGGCTTTCGCCGTCATGGAGGCATGGGGGTACAAGTACAAAACCGTCGCGTTTGTGTGGGTGAAAACGACCAAGCTCGGCAAGCTCGCGTGGGGAATGGGTAACTACTCGCGAGCCAACGCAGAGGTCGTCCTGATCGGTGTGAAGGGTAAGGGAGTCCCGGTGCTGAACCACGGTGTTCACCAGGTTGTCAGGGCGGAGCGAGGGAAACACTCCAGCAAGCCCGACGAAGTACAGGAACGCATCGAACGTCTCCACGGGCCGGATGTCAGCCGGGTCGAATTATTCGCCAGGAGGCGGAGAAAGGGCTGGTCTGCGTGGGGAAACGATGTGGCCCCTGACCTCGAACTCATGAACGGGGTGTGGCGACGGATCGATCGTCAGGTTGAGGAGGCCCCCGCGTCCACCGCGCCTGCCCCGAGCAGCAGTAGATTGGATTTCTTGGACTGGCTCATCGGGGCCGCTGGGGAGTAGAGGGCAAAAGCATGGTCCGGACGAGTCGGACCTACTCAAAATCGTCTCATGGCGTGATGGGTTATCTCCCTATCAGATTCCCTTCGTAGGAGGTGCTGCCATGTGGAATGAGTACATTGGGCCACTACCGACCGACGAGGATCTGGAAGAATCCGACAGCCGTCTCGACCGGCTTGTCGATTGCCTGCTCCAAGAGGACGACCCGGAACAAAACCGATTTGCGGTCGAGTCCCTGGCCGAGCGCCTCGGTCTTGCTGTCCAGATTGGAAACGACGACCCCCTCAAGCAGTTCAAGCAGTTTGCAGCGGCAACGGAATCGTCTTTCTATTTCGCTGGACAACGGAATCCCGGCCTCCGGGGAACGCTGGCAGTAGCGGCAGCACAGCACGCCCGTGAGTTGCTTGGAATGGCCAGGGAGTGGGGTGAACCAGAGGAAGACATCGAGTTGGAGCGGGAATGGGGGCCACTCATACGAGTCGGCAGGTTCAAGGTGACGTAAAACGAGGGGGTCAGTTAAGGTTGGCATTCCCGTTCAATGCGCCTGACCAGGGATGCTTTCGTTCCCAAGTCCCCCTCAGACTCCACCCGTGATCTAAGGTAGTTCAGGGCACGCATCAACTTCGGTTCCCATCGGTTGAGGTCCCGTTGAGCCTTTGCTTGGTACTTGTAGAGTTCTCCAGTCCTCTGCTGGCGGGCAAGTGATCGCATCCGGGATCGACTTCTTCTAACGAAGGCTACGTATTTTCTACAAGTATCAAAAGCGGACTCCATCTTGTATGAGGGTGACGATTTGATGGCCTTCCGCCGTCTGGCAACTTGCTCGTCGAGGGCTTTGCGTATTTCTTCCGCCCTTCTGGCATTCGGGGCAATCTTCAAAATAGACCTGCAACTTGTGTTCACGGCATCAAGGGCGGAAACTGATGTGATCTTGTCCAACTCTTGAAGTGGCTCGTAGCAATCTGTCTTGGTGGCCTGTATTAGGTTTTGATCTAGCCAACCCTGAATTTCCTTCTGGAAGGCAGAATCCTCCGCTACCAGGGCAAGCGCCAACTTGCCTCGGGCCTCGACCGAAGAACCATCGCTGCCTAGCCACCGTATTGCACATGAAAGACCCCTGTCGTTGCTATGTGTACGAATCAAAGTAGACCTTGCTTCATCGTAGACTTGTGGCAGATCTGTGTCACCTACGGCCTTTAACAGGGCCGCCGCACCTAGGAAATCCTGGTTAGTCATCTGCGACTCGATTGCTTGGGTAATCATGGCAGCGACATCATCATCCAAACTGGGAGTAGCAGGATCACCCCATTTTGAGTGGGCCTGGACTATCAATCCCACGGCCTTGAGAGGGTTTTTCTGGAAAATGGAGGTTGCTGCCCGAAGAAGCAAGTCAGCAGCGGCGCCCTTGGCACCCTTCGCCTCGTCAGACTCGGGATATTTGTCGAGTAAGACCCGATAGGATTCGAGGGCAGCGTCAACGTCCCCAGCTACACCAGAAGACCTGGCCTGTTCAAGCACCCTTCCTGCAGGGTTGCAGGCCATGGCTAGAAGCAGTGTCACCACTGAAAACTTCGCGAACGTTCCTTCCATGGTGTCATGACCTCAGGTGACGAAAATCCCTACCACTTTGGTACAGGCAATCAGTTATTAACGTTCAAGTCGTTAGAGTGGGGGGCAGCATCGGCTCTTGCCGGGACAGCCAGTCCCTTTTTCGCCTGAGTAAACCTCCCGTCCAACGCACTCCGACCACTTGTACCCGGCTTGCCCTTCGCTGCGACAACCCCACGACATCCAATTGGGTAATGTCTCGGCACTTGGCAATGCTCGGTCTGATCCGCAGTAGGAAGTTGATGGCGTGTGAGGATCCAGCCCACACGCCTCGGAACCCGCTGTTCGGATCCACCTTGTCTTTCTTGGCGAACCATCGCCGATACAAGCATTTCCTGCATCCAAGGCAGCCTGGCGTAGCGCGTCTTGGCAGGGTTTTGGAATCGAAGGGTCGTCAAGATGCGTCCGAAGGATGAGTCCCCATGCCTCGACCTGCTGCTTCTTAAAATTCACTATCATTGTTGGAACTTCTGGCAATCCGGAAGTGTCGTGGTCAGCAGCCCACATTCCCCAGTAGCCTTGGGCTTCATCGAGACTTACCTGCAGGCCGTCCGCGATGATTCCTACTGTCTGCTTCTTCACATTTTCGCAGTTATTGGCCAGTTCGAAGATAGTCGTGCGGAAGTTATCGACCTTTCGACGTTGCTCGCCCACCCGTCCCCGATGACGGTCTATAGCAGCCTCGCGGGCAGTTTCAACAGTTTCGGTTTTCGGAGCTGCGGTGACGAGACCCGCAGCTTTCAGCTCCTCGAAGGACTGCTCGTCATCGCATTCGTAGATGAATAGGTAGGAATCAGCTTTCGTGCCGTCTGCGTGATAGGTCTGAATCAGATTCACCGCACCGTCAGGGCCTCCGAAGGTTGTTTCGGCCAGCTTCACCTCCGGCTTTCCCGGATAAGAGAAGTAGGACCGGCTCTCCCCGAAAGAGATATTGCCATTTCCGTAGACAAGGGGTGACGTACCCTCCCGGTCATACTCGTACCGAACGGAGATGCGTCCGATGCCAGGAAGTTCGTAGCTTTCGCGGATGACTCGGTTTTTGGCATCCAGTTCAAGGCGGTGGAGACCTTCGTTCACAGTCCAGCATCCAGTCAATCGCCCTTTTCCATCGTAGGTGAAAGCTTGTGTGTCTTCGGTTGATTTGAAATAGCGCACCAATCGCCCACTGTCGTCGTACTCATATCCAATAGTGAAAGGCTCCTTGGACATCTCAGCGCGAATATCAGATTCACTTTGTCCTATTCTCCGGCTGGCGTCCCTTAGCGGCTCATTCTCGTTTCTTGCCCGAACTAGTCTCCCCTTCGTGTCGTAGGCGAGCGTCCACCAATTATTGAGGTTGCCCTTCGACCATCGACTTTCTATTCGACACGGCATGTTGTCAGGCCGTCCCATTGTCCCGCCACTGGGTTGCAGCCCCCCCTTCGAGCAGATCAAGGCAAAGCCGAGGGAAGCCAGAACGGCCACTGCCAATAACCAGCTAACGGACTTGTGCAACGTCATCTCGGATCCCTCCCCAAGGAGCGGATAAAGCAGAATTCAGATTTTATCTCCTGAAACCGAGTATCGAATTACGCTGTCCGGCTGTCAAACGACGGGTTCACCCTCCGAGCAGCGGGCAGCCAAGGCGTTTGTCGCTTCTTCCAAGGCGAGGAAGGATCATCGTCCTTCTGAAGTCTGGAAGGCTTGTAGAGCCTCCTGGATGCCTCTACGTGCGTCTTTGATGGAAGGCTTGGCTCCGATGGCGGCGGTATCGAGGGCTGCACGGCGGAGGTCTGTAATCTTCTGGTCGTTCATGGTGGATCTCCCTGGACTGGATGGTGGGGGAGGAATTGCGCTACGGCTGGCTCTCTCACTCGTCAGAACGTGCACCCTCGCCCTCGGCCAACTCGGGGACGCCCGTGATGGTGGCCAGCGTAGGCCACGACAGCTCGACGACCGCTGACGGTATATCGCCGGTAGTGCGCGGTCCGTACCCGAATCCGATGAGCTTCGCGGCCAGCAGGGGCGCAGTAGGCAGGAGGGTTTTGATACTCGCAACCCGCTCTTCGGGGGGCATATCCAAAACGCACCAGACGACCTCGACATCGACTGATCCGCCTGTGGCCAGCGGGATGGTGTTCGGGATGCAGCCCATCAACACGTCGCTTCCGAGCGCTGGCAGGACGCCGAACAATAGAAGGCGCCGTTCGAATTCCCCGAGGTCATGCTGTTCGCAGATTTGATCGAGGCCGATGTTAGGGCCATCCTTGCGGTTCATCTTGAGCCGTGCGTCGATGTCCATCCTGAGGGCGTCCTCCTCGGCCAAGAGATACTTGACCTCGCAGTCGCATTTTGGGGGCGTGTCCCTCACTCGTCCGCGCCAGGGGGATGTCGGCCTTTCCTCTGCCGCGGCCAGCAGTCCGATACGTTTGCCTCGGACACGGATCCAGTCCAGTTCGCTCAGGATGTAGTCCATGTCGCTCTTGAAGGGCTTGTGGTTTTTGCTCATTGCAGACTCCTTTGAGTATTTTTCAAAGGATCTACTCGCGAGTCGCAGCTCCTAAGCCCCTCGCCCGCAAATCAAGCCCGGAAATCTTGGGGATGTTGCGAGGTTTGCGGGAGAACCCGCTGACGTTCTGGCGCTGGGTTTTGGTTTGCACACAGGCCCGTCGGACAATCAACTTGCCGGAGCGTAGATGCTCTGGTTTGCGTCCTGGTACGAGTCAAAGACGTGCTGGTACACGAGGTCGCACTTCGTCTGCCAGATCTCCGGGGTGTACCCCCGAGGCAGTTCATCCAGTATCGTCTCAATCGTCAGTTTCACATCGGCTCGTGCCTGCTGTCGCTTGCGCCAGTCAAGCACCAGTTTCTCCTGCTTGAGCCGTTCCAATAGGCTGCGGGCCACTTTCTTTATCTCGGCCTTGTCCTTCTCGGTCAGTTCCATTTCTGGCTTCGTCAGAATGTCGAACAGGGCCAGCTCTTCCTCTGACAATCCTTCCCGCATGTGCCGCTTGTCTT
>CAZURA010000183.1:0-9536 GCA_964622985.1 uncultured Bacteroides sp.
CCGGCTTCATGCTGCCAGCTGCTCTCGATGGTGCCGAATCCCGATTCATAGCTTGCTGAAGCCGATTCAAGGTATGCGGTAAGGTAGGGCCTGAAAACGATCTTTTTGAAACCCGGTATATCCTCGGAAGGATTAATCCCGGCGATCCCTGAATAGAACCAGGCATTGAAACCGGCCTGCATGGGATGGGAGTGGGATCTCTCCCTGTAGAGGTCCTCGTATTCATCGGTGACCGGCAGTACCTCCCAGAGTGTGGTGGCATCATAATGGTCCCACATGAAAGCGAAACTCCTGTCACCTGTCTTTGTCAGGAGCCTGTATACCTCCTTTTCCTGCCCATTCTCGCACAGTACATTGAAGATTCTGGCGATTCCGAAGATACCCGTATTGATGAAACCCTGAAAGTCATCATGTATGCTCCGCACAAGGGAGGAAGCCACCTCATCACGCTGCTCCTCCGGAACCACCCCAATGTCCAGTGCCATAACGCTTCCTGTATGGGTTCCATAGGTGGCATTCTCCTTGTCAAGGAAATGCCTGTTGAAATCCCTTGTCAATTGTGCCTGCATTTCAGCATATTCTTTTTGCTCCTCTTTTTTGCCCAACAATGCAGACACTTTTTCCATAATGCTGACATCCAGGATGTGGAATGCAGTGGAACTCAGGGGAACGGGGCAATCCTTGTTTACATTTCCGCCCGGCGGACACCAGTCGCCCAGTCCATTTTGGATAATACCATCCTCTTTCATTCCGTGGATATAATCCACCCAGGTTTGCATATCTCCATAAAATTCTTCAAGGATCATCCTGTCGCCATAGTAGAGATAGAGGTACCAGGGTATCTGCACCAGGGCCGTACCATAATCTGCCGTTGCTGCTCCGCAAGTTCTCCTTCCGGGAACGACCATGGTGGGGATCCCTGCAGGTTTCATCACCCTACTCCTGTCCATGAAATGCTTTCCATAAAATTCTTCCATTTTTTCCTCCCTTCCTGAGGAACGCATGTCAAGCATGTATTTCCAGAAAAATTTATGGGAATCATAATTATAAATCATGGATTGGACGAGTGCATGGGCATCGCCTGTCCACCCGCATTTTTCCCTTTGCGGACAATCCGTCGGAATGCTGTGAATATTTCCTTCTATGGACCACCGTGAAAGCTGGTGGAGCATGTTGATGTTGTTTTCGGAACAGCTGAAAGTGCCTGCTGTCGGAATTGCTGAGCGCACCACCATTCCCGTGAACATATCTTTTTCAGGCGGGGAAGTCAGGCCTTCTACCTCTACATACCTGAAACCATGGTAAACGAAACGGGGTTCCCAAATCTCCATACCTTCTCCCTTACATATGTACCTGCTTGTCTGGACTAGCTTTGTGGCGTATACCCCGGTGCTGGCCGGATCAATATTCCTTTCAGCATCCAGTTCCTCCACGAAGCGCTGGATGATCTCCTGCCCTTCCGTACCCTGGATTTTCAAGCGGGTCCACCCGGCAATATTCCTGCCCATGTCCAGGATGTAGGTACCATTCCCTTTATCAATGACTTCCCTGACCTCCAACTCTTCCATGACCCTGATGGGTTCCTGGAACTGCTCATAAAGCATGGTAGGATGATTGTCCGCAAGTATGCCGGCCTTCCAGGCGGACCCGGGATCTGCCGGCTCCATCCAGCCTGGATTCTCGAGCCTGGCATCATAGCTCTCTCCTCCGTAGATATTGGACCGCAGGATGGGCCCCGGAGCCCATTGCCAGCTCTCATCCGAAGCAATGGTATCCGTATTCCCGTTCTTGTATTGAATCACGAGCTGGGAAATGAAAACCGGCTGACCGTATATCATACTTTCATGCCAGACCTCGTTCTGGTTGTACCACCCGTTCCCAAGCATGATGCCAATGACATTCTCCTTTTCCAGGGAGCCTGCATCGATGTCATAGGCAACATAGTAGGTATAATCCTCATAATTGGTCTGGCCCGGATCCAGGACATTTTCCCCTATTCTCTCCCCGTTCAGGTACGCTTCATAGAACCCAGGGGCGGCAATGTACAACCTGGCATAGTCAATTTCGCCGGGATCGCTAATCCCGAAAGATTTTCGAAACACGGGCAGTGGGGCATCATCGGCATACTCATAGGTGAGCCACTCCGCATTCCAGTCCCCGGGATACTCCAAAGGGACCACGAATCTTTCGGTTTCACTCCAGGCAGAGGGAATGCCGCTTTCATCCCATGTTCTGTGCCTTGCAAGATACTGCTGCCCGCTTTCGAGCTTTTCTCCGGCATACTGAACACCCGGGACATGCTTAGCATCCTGCTTATCCGAATCCCATATATTGCCAAGGTTCTTACTGATATCCAACGCATTGTCCGAAACAATGATCTGCCAGGCGGACTGACTCCCTGCAGAGCCACCACTCTCCGTCTTCCAGGAGAAGACAGGATCCTGTCCCAGGTTACTTATGAAATCCACTTCCAGATTCTGGATAGTATACTCAGATTGGCTGCAACTGCTGATTACAATCGCCAGGGCCAGAAAAAAGAAATTTATGTTTTTCATAATTCTATTCCACAATTAGTTTTCTATTATATGCCTTGCCGGCACATTGAATGTTCACGAAATATACCCCGCTGTTCCAAGGGCTAACATCAATATTATGTGAAGTTGCCGTTTCCCTGTTGTCATACATTGTTTGTCCAGCAACATTATAAACTACGACTTCCGATGCTTCTCTTGTTTCTATGTTGACAGTGCCCCTGGCAGGATTGGGAAATATTTGCACATCCGAATCCTTCAAGGAAGCCCTGATTATATCCATTGAGGTGATGGCCGTATAAGTGGCAGTGAGTTCAACTGCTTCAGCAGGCATGGTAATGGTGGTTGTTGCTGCATTCATGTCCGCCACATTTGCCACGTCACCTGTCCATTTATCGAATACATAACCTGCAGCAGAACCATTGGCAACAATATTTACAACAGTGCCTTCAGCATAATCGCCATGACCCCTGCCGCTGTTTACGGTCAATGTATAACTTGTTGGGTTCGAATAATCCTGTACCCAATATACGTGGTCATAGGAAACAAGGCCACTAGTCCCAGGGGTATTGGGGTCGAGGCGCATATTGGTCACCGACAAACTATTGCTGTAAGCGCTTACTGTTGACAAGTCTACTATTATGGTTTCGTAAACTGGGCTGTTGGCAGTCATAGGAAAATTAATGGGAAAAGGAGTGGGCGCCCATAGAATAACCTGGCCGCTTGTATCGGAAGTGCTGTTTTTAACCTTTACTTCCAGATAGTTGATGTTGGTGGTTTGGAATGTTGGTGAAGTGGTGTTGCTCACATAGGGGTCCACGCCAGAAACAGTGCAGTCGAGCTTGCCTTTGCTGGCCGACACGCTTAGCCTTTGTTGGTTTTTTGTCCACCCTTGGTCACCGGTTTCGAAATCCCAACCCAATACGACATTGGGACCGCCTGAGGATCTTTCCAGATAAGTTGCAGTGACAGCTATTTTGGCAGCAGGCATGGTAATGGTGGTGCTTGCGGCAGTAACATTAGCCACATTAGCCACGTCGCCTGTCCATTGGTCGAATTCATAACCTGCAGCAGGAGCATTGGCAACAATGTTTACATCTGTTCTTTCAGTATAAGAACCGTCGCCGCTACCGTTGTTCACTGTCAGGGTATATTCATCATCCGGGATAAGCAGATAAGTTGCAGTGACAGCTATTTTGGCAGCAGGCATGGTAATGGTGGTGCTTGCGGCATTAAGGTCGGCCACATTGGCCACGTCGCCGGTCCAGTGGTCGAAGGTATAAGCTGCAGCAGGAGCATTGGCAACAATATTTGCTACTGCTCCTTCAGTATAATAACCGTCGCCGGTACCGCTGTTCACTGTCAGCGTATATTCAGGGTCTCCGCCTGGCCCTCCGGCGTTGAGCTTTACGGCATTTGCATAAATTTCAGCAGGTGTGCCCACCAGGATATACATCTCGCCCCTCCACATCTCAGGATCGTTGTTGGGGGTGCGGTTCCTGTTTAGCAGGCCCCAGGTGCGGCCTTTAAAGCCAAATTTGTTCTGGCCGGCACGGTTGGGATAGTCCTCCATCACCATCTTATCAGGAATACGCCTGTCGTCGGTATAGGTGCCCCCAACGGTCGATTGGACATTTATTTCGGACCAGGGCTGGAAAACGCCAATGGCAGGGCCTGAATTGATGTCTGTTGAATTGCTTATGATAAGCAATGGGAAGGCTTCAGCAAGGTCAGGGTGAATGAGAAACTGCTTTGACTCGCTCGCTGCCTCGTTCCTCGCCTCTGTGTACCAGGCCCCTGAGGCCAGCTTGAGGTGCCTGTAATTGCCTGCCCAAATATCATTGTCATTGCGCAGGAAGGCCCCATGGATAAACCGGCTCATGTCCTGGTAAGTAGCTTGGTGCGTGCCAGCAGGGGCATTGACGGAAATATCGTCAGCCCTCATCGCTTCCCACCAACAAGGAGTGCTTTCATTAAACTGTTCGAGGCAATGCCCTGGATACCTGGCAAATTCGAATTCATAATAATAACGAAAACAAGGTATGTCCACACCGCTGGAGTCCATATAGTCCTGGTACTCGCAATAGAAATCGAACTCGCTGGTTATTTCTGTTGCCTGTTTGCCCGCAAGCTTGGTCTCATCAATGCCGTCCACATCGGAATTGTGGCCAGAGGTGCCCCCGTCGTTATTGTATCCATCGGTGCACAGGTCTTCCCATTCTATGAAATCATATTTGCCATCGCCCCTCCAGAGGCTACAAGGCCTTTTGTCCACCACCAGCTTGCCCTTTGTGGCGGTGATGTTGCATTGCGTGCCAGCCCCATCGACATGCCCGGCCTGTGTGGGGTTGTACCATCCCTTGTGCATGGCGTCGCGGACAGCTACTTGGCCACCCCGTCCGTAGCGGTCGGCAACGTCGTCCGAGATGTCGCCGTACCCGGGTAGGGTGAATTTGTTGATCATGCCGCCCCCCTTGTCGGTGATGCCCAGGGTGACATTCCCGGAGGTGATTTCGTGGGTGGTGATACCCGGATCGCTTGGTTTGGCTACTATAAAAGTCGTTTGGGCCGTGGTGTGAATATTTACTGTTAAAATGACAAATATGGCTACCAGAATATATTGATGCTTTTTCATACCTAGTTTCTTTTCAGCACATCAATGGGCCTTTGTGTATAATTTTCTTTCCAGTTAAATCCTTGTTGATACAATTTTATGAAATCCTCCGCAGCATAGCCTTCATCGCCAAATAGATTCATCCATTTGTTGGTTAGGCCAGCAAGCTCCTTCTGAGTCTGAGAAGCCTTTTCATTGTTGAAGAGGTTGTTCAGCTGGCTGGGATCATCCTGCCGATTGAACAATATATTGGTTTCAATACCCAGGTGAATGCTTTCTTCAGGTACCATGGATTCTGCATAGGTCCAATCCTTGGTATACACGCCCCTCCACCCCTTTCCGATAAACAGGAAGATAGGGACACTCTCCACCGCATCGTCATCACCATTGACAATGGCCCTGGAAAGGTCTTTGCCCTGAACGGTCTCAGGCACATCTATGTCCAGCAAACCCAGGACAGTTGGCATCATGTCCATGGCCCCAATCAATAAATCGCTTGTGCGATGATTCTTAAGGCCATTTGCCCAGCGCATGATCAGGGGAACCCTTACAGAGTAATCCTGGGGATATTGTTTGGGCTTTTTTGCACCAAAGGAGGCAAGCATATCCCCATGGTCGGAAGTGAAAACAACCAGGGTGTTTTCGTAAACGCCCTTTTCCTTGAGTTTCTCGATGAGCCTGCCCACCGAGTTGTCACAGGCGGTTACCATGGCCATATAGTTGCGGTATTGTTCATTTATTCTGGCTTGCGCATCCTCATCAGCATCCAGACCAGGACGCAGCCTGATGTCTGTGTTTTCGTAGGGTTTGATCAGTTCCGGATCCAATACATCTACATCGTAGTTGTATTGAACCCCGGGAATGTCAGGATTCCCATCGCCTCCATAATCATGAGGTGGATGCCAGGACACGAAAAGCGCAAATGGGTTTTCACCATCCTGTTCACTCAAGAAGTCTTCTGCCTGGCGTGTTTGTGCTTCCAATTCCCAGGGGCTGTCGTCATATGCATCTTTAAAAAAGACCTTTTCGCCCTCATCGTTCCAGTAGAAACAGACTTCTGGCTTGTAATTTACCTGGCAGTTATTGGTCAGGAAAGTGCCATCGAAACCATGTCGGTTTTTGCCCTTTGGGATTCCCCTGTTGCGGGGGCCGCCATACAGGTGCCATTTCCCGATGTATGCGGTCTCATAGCCGGCCTGGCCGAGTGCCTGTGCAAAGGTCAATCCATTGTCGGGCAACAAGGGAACATCGTTGGTCCAGCAGCCATTGTACAGGGGGTGCTGACCAGACATCAACATGCCCCTGTAGGGCGAACAGATGGGGCAGTTGCTTACAGCATTGGTGAAATGTATGCCTTCCCCGGCCAGCTTGTCCAGGGTTGGGGTCAGCACCTGGCTGTTTCCGGCAACGCCCAGCATATCAAAGGATTGCTGGTCGGTAAAGACAAAGAGCAAATTAGGCTTTTCGTCTGGCTTGGTGCAGCTCATTGCCCCGATTATCAGGGAGCAGATCAGGAGGATGTTGAGTTTGTTTTTCATTTTAATTGTTTTCTTCCCTTTTGTCAGATATTTGACCGTAGAATTCCATTACAGCGTCATAAGCAGCTTTCTGTAGAAGCGTTTTAGTACTGTCTTCAAAGACGACTAAGGCGTCACCTCCGTCTGGATCTTTGCCAGTGCCTTTGCCTTTCGATTTATTTTCAACCACGGTATTGAACGCGAACCCTTCCGTGCTTTCTTTGAAGAAGGACGCATAGAACATGTTTGCAGCTAGAAATGCGGAATATTGGTTAGGATGCGCATCATTCACATAGCGGAATTTCAGGTCAGTTCCATTTTGCTGGATGTTCTTGATGCCCAGTGCAACCGGCACCACAGCATGCGGCTTAATGCGCTCGCTCAAGAGCTGAATGGTTTTCATTTCCACCTCTGTCCGCTCCAGGCCGATCGGTTCAGTCACCGGCTCCTTATTTTGCGCATGCGGGGCCGTTATATACAGGATCACTTTGATTCCTTCCTGCTCTGCCAGCCTGGCCCATTTCTGTGCGTATTCTCCATAGCCCGCATCAACATCAGCAACGACATCAAGCCAACTTTGCAACACGAGGTAGTCCCATTTCACTCGCTTGTCATTTTCGATGCGCTGGATCAACATCTTCTGTCTCTGCAACGCATTCTTGAGGTGATTCTTCGGCAAGGGCCGAGGCTTTATGCCTGCTTTTTCCCAATAGTCATTGTAAAACGCCGGTGGTTCTTCCTCCGCCAGCATGGATTCAATGGCAGCGGTCTTTTCCTCTATCTCGGTAATAGTGATGGAGTTCAGGCGAACTGCAGTTTCGGAAAAATAAAGGTCGTGATGCCGGAACAAATCCTGCCCGCCATAAACGATCTGTTCTACATTCACCGTTAAATCAGGCTGCCCTTCCTCAAAGACCTGTTTGACCAATTCCGGCAGATCGTGCCGGAAGGTAAAACTGTTTCCCATGAACAGTATATTGATCTCTTGCCCGAAACCGGGCAAGCTAACAGCCAGACAGGCCAGAAGGGATGCCCAAATGCGCCATCGTCGTGGACTGACCCGTCTGCTTGTTAAGCTCACATTCATCTGATTCCTCCTGAAGCTAATCATCCTATTTCTTCCCTTCAATTGTTGGTTTTTATTCAATAAACCGATCGAATAAATTCTTCGTCATACGCTGCACGCGCGGATCCGCTTTCGGCTTGGCTCTATTTGCCGGCAAAACGTGGCCTGGAGGCGATGACAAACCCTGCGCGTACCATATGCATGCGGCATTGAATACCACGTTGTCCTTGGGCCCGTTGTACATCATTGCTGCAAACCAGGAAGCGGGTCTTTTTCTAACATCGACGGCATCACTTACAGCCAGGATTTCCATGCCGGGCAAATCCGTGGCGGGATGGCCGTTCCATTCCCAGCCCACCAGACCTTTGATCGTGTCTTTTTCATTCATGCCGGTGCCTTCATACAGCCAGTGCTCGGGTTTTGTGCAGATCCAGTCACCACCGCCGAGGCCTGCCAGGCGTCCACCCATGAGCAGTGCCGCATCTGGTGCTGGAGGATACTTGAGCTTAACACCGCGTTGCTTCGCCATTTTATTAATGATTTCCTCACCAAAGAACATACTTTCCCTATGAAAAATCCTTCGAGGCTGCCCGGAAGTGGAGGGCAACAATGGCACTGCAAAAACCATGGTATTCCCACCCAAAAATGCAAGGTTAACGCCCGCGTCGCGAGCTGCACTGACGTTGTCGTACATATCCCGCGACCAATACTCGTCATGGCCCACGGAAAGGAAACCTTTCGTACGCTGCAGGCCCGGTCCGTCATTGTGTGTATCAATATTCGAGATATAGGAAACATCATAACCCTGCTGCTCCATCCAATAGGAGAGTGGGAATTCCCAGAGAAGAAACTCTCCCGAACCCACCGAAGAAGGTCTGCTCACAAAGTGATTCTGACAGAAATTACCGTAAGGACGATCAAAACTAGCCCAACCGGTTTCCAATGAAGTGCTCCACTTTTTTCTTCCATTATTTTGATATATCTCTTTGTCGTCGTGGTAAACAGACCATCGGTCATCGGGCCAACTGTTGTATGCTTGCCAGGTTAAGTCGCTGCATTGGAAAAGCAGGTCGCAGGGGCGGTCGTCACGCACGATGAAAATGACATAACTTTGCAGCCCCTCCTTGGCGGTGAGCTTGCTCCCATAGACGCCCTTTTCTTTCTTGGTAGTAAGTTTGCCCAGGTAGACACCACTCACCCAATCGTCGGGGATTACAAACTCCACCGAGGGCTCCCACTTGCATTCGCGCAAACGGTTTTCGCCTATGGGTGGATCAGTTTGAATCTTGCCCTGAATGGATTCAAATTTCTTCATGCTCCTCCCACCAGTACCGCCATAGTAACCTGTGCGGAAGATTTCCAGGCTGAACTCCGATACTGGATTCGTACTCACCATGATTTTCAAGGTGTCGCCAGCACTTACACTTGCCTCGGAGCAGTAGCCCTCGATTCGCGGAGAACGCCACCATGTATCCGGGTCGATGTAGGTATTGGTCAGCATCCAGTCCCGGGTGCCGGGTTTGGTGTTTTCGACCTGGATAATGTTCTCAGAATTTTTGTAATCCTGACTAACAAGGTTTGAAAGCCCCATTAAAAAAAGTGAAGCAGTAATAATTAATTGTTTTTTCATCTTTATTAAATTTCTATTTTTCCGCTTATTAGTATAGCGGCCAATCACAGATGTAATGATCTCAGGCTGAATATTCAAAGCGATTCTTAAAATCCGGGGTCCAACTGGGTTCCTTCATTATGAATGACAACTTCTGCCGCATGGTCACTTGCTTCAATTTCCAGCTCCAGGCGCCCGT
>CAZURA010000184.1:0-9521 GCA_964622985.1 uncultured Bacteroides sp.
AAGGTAAACTTTTCGCCGCAAGCGGCGGGGAACTAACCCCTAAGAGATTAGAGAAAGACAACATTGAAGCCAATTATGAAACCCTCAAAACCCAGATCAATCCTCATTTTCTCTTTAATAGTCTGAACAGTCTGACTCACATAGTGGATGACAATCCAAAAGCAGTAACCTACATACAAAATCTATCCGAATTCCTCAGGTATATCCTGGGAAGCCGTGACAAGGACCTGGTCTATCTCCGTGATGAACTTAAGGTCCTTAATCACTACTTCGAGCTTCAGAAATCAAGGTTCCTGGATAACCTGGAGATCCAAATAGAGGTTCCTGAAAAATACCACCTTTATGCCCTGCCTCCCCTGGTTTTGCAGATGTTAGTTGAGAATTGCATCAAGCACAACGTGATATCCAATGAAAAACCTTTGACCATAGCGATACATGCCAGCAATGAGAGCATCCGGGTAGAAAATAATCTGCAGAAGAAAACCGGTGTGGAATCGACCCGGCAGGGTTTGAATAACATCATTGAGAGGTATAAACATTTCACTCATAAAGAGATTCGTATTGAGGAATCCGATAAAGAGTTTTCAGTAACCGTTCCCCTAATGATTGTGGAGTTGTGATCCGTACATTAATCATAGAAGATGAGGTACCGGCAGCTTCCAGGTTACAGAGATTACTGGAGGAAATTGATCCTGCCATCTCGGTTCTTGATCGCCTGGAAAGCGTCTCCTCGGCTATCTCATGGTTAGAAGAAAATCCTGCCCCGGACTTGCTAATGCTGGATATCCAATTGGCCGATGGTCTGAGTTTTGATATTTTCAGGAAGATAAAGATTGAATCCTTTGTCATATTCACCACTGCATACGATGAATATGCCATCAAAGCCTTTGATTTGAACAGTATCGACTATCTGCTGAAACCGGTGAATAAGGAGAAGCTGAGCAAGGCCCTTGCCAAGTACAGGAAACTGAAAAGTGAACGATCCGTTGTAGATATCGAATCGCTCCTTATCGCCATGGAGAGGGGCAGAAAAAGATACAAGGAACGTTTTGCCATTACCATTGGCACCAAAATCAAATCGATCGAAAGTAAAAAGATCGGCTACATTTATACGTTGGATAAGAATACATTTCTCTGTACCCGGGAGGACCGGCACTATCCCATGGACCATTCCCTGGAGCGGTTGGAGGAGCTCCTCGATCCTAAGCTTTTCTTTCGCATCAACCGGCAATATGTGGTGAACTACTTCTCCATCGACAAGGTGAGTGTACTATCCAAAAGCCGTGTGGCCATTCACCTCCAACCCCCGACCAAGGATCCTGTGTTAGTGAGTACGGCACGAACCCATTCCTTCCGTCAATGGCTGGACAGATGACTCAGTTTGTGTAACTTCTAGTCATGAAAACAACACCAACGAACTTCTGATCTGGATCTTCAGGCAGAGCTGGCGTTGTATTTCTCCTGCATCTTCAATACTGCCTCATGGAACTGGGGAAATCGGGTCCACAGATCCTTATCACAATCCTTGAGTTCATCACACTGAATGCAAGCCTGATATCCCTTATCAATTGCACAACTCCGGACAGTACAATGGGTAAGTACCGGTCCTTCCGGTTTATCCCCGGGTTTGCATTTGAAACAGAAGATCTGATCGGCATCGAATTTTAGTCCATAGCGCTCTTCCAGCCCCCACTCTTTGAAGGCTTCTCTTTTTAACTCAGGATCATTTTTTTGGGATGCAACCAGAAAGTGGCAATCTTCAGGACAAGAATAACTGCAGTAACACAGATTCTCAGGATTGACAAGTTTTTCATCCTGTAACACTGCTGCAGCAAATGATTTCCCTGAAAAGAAAATACATCCGCCTATACAGGCAGAGGTAGTTTTACTAATGAAATCGCGGCGAGGAATTTTTGTGGACATGTGCTTAATATTGTTTATAGACTAATATAACAAATACTCGGTCTTAAACATCCAATATTACTGCCTAAGGTTTGATAATGAATATGAAAAACAAAAATTTGCGTTTCCAAACAGAAGATGCTATGTTTACCTGATCTAAATAAAAGACAATGAGCAAATCACCCGATTCCAATTCTACAAATGCAATGTATCATCCCGATCCATCGGTGGTGAAAAATGCACGTATTAAGGATTACGACAAACTTTATGCGGAATCCATCGCAAACAGAGAAGCATTTTGGGCCAAAGAGGCCAATGAACTATTTTGGTACAAAAAGTGGGATAAAATACTGGACGAATCCAATAAGCCTTTCTATCAATGGTTCACAGGAGGAAGTACTAACGTGGTGGCCAATGCCATTGACCGGCATCTGACCTCAGAGACTAAGAATAAACTGGCGCTGATCTGGGAAGGAGAACCGGGTGATATGAGAACTTTCTCCTATTTTGCCTTGAACAGAGAGGTGTCCAAATTTGCTAATGTGCTGAAAGCCATGGGGGCAAGCAAAGGAGATATTGTAACCATATACATGCCTCAGATTCCGGAGATTATTATTGCCATGCTGGCCTGTGCAAAGATCGGTGCAGCACATAGCGTAGTGTATGGCGGATTCAGCGTAGAAGCACTTGCTGAGCGTATTGCCGATGCACACAGCAAGATCCTGATTACAGCCGATGGCGGTTATCGAAGAGGGAAACCTACACAGTTGAAAGCCATTGCCGATGAAGCGATGCGCAGGTCACCTACCATTGATGTCTGTATCGCTGTAAAACGTACCGGTGAGGAGTGCTACATGGAGAATGACCGGGATTTCTGGTGGCATGATCTGATGGGTATGCCCATAGCTTCTCAAATTTGTGAGACTGAACAGACGGATGCAGAAGATCCTCTTTTTGTACTCTACACCAGTGGGACCACAGGTAAACCCAAGGGATTAATACATACACATGGAGGATATTCAGTTTATGCTTCAAGTACCTTTAAATATGTATTTGATATTCAGCCATCTGACCGTTGGTGGTGTGCTGCAGATCCTGGCTGGATCACTGGTCATTCATATATCGTATACGGACCTTTGATCAATGGTACCAGTATCATGCTTTATGAAGGGGCCCCCAATCACCCCTACCCCAACCGATGGTGGCAGATGGTTGAGAAATACGGAGTCAATGTCTTTTACACTTCTCCTACTGCCATCAGGGGACTCATGAGGTATGGGGCCTCCTGGGCCGAAAAGCATGATCTCAGTACACTTCGGTTGCTCGGTTCTGTGGGAGAACCTATTAATCCGGAGGCCTGGAAATGGTATCATGAGGTGATTGGAAAGGGTAAATGCCCGATTATGGATACCTGGTGGCAGACTGAGACCGGAGGTTTTATGATCACACCCCTGCCGATCACACCGCTGAAACCTGGCTCAGCTACCAAACCATTCTTTGGGAATGAGATAGCTGTAGTAGATGAATCCGGTAAGGATGTCGATCCGGGTAATGAAGGAAACCTGGTGATCAAGAATCCCTGGCCAGGTATGGCCCGGACCATACTGGGTGATCCTGACCGTTTTATCGAGCAGTATTGGAAAGAATATGAAAAACAGGGCTGGTACTTAACAGGAGATTCGGCCAAGATTGATGAGGATGGTTATGTTTGGATCATTGGACGAAATGATGATGTACTGAAGGTGAGCGGATACAGGTTAGGATCGGCCGAGATAGAGAGTGCGCTGGTTAGTCACTCTGCTGTAACAGAAGCTGCTGCCATCGGACTACCCGATAAGCTGAAAGGGAACATAATACATGCTACAGTGATCCTCACAGAGGGATTTACTGCCTCAGACGCACTCGCTAACGAACTCAAAAAACATGTGGATAGTGAAATCGGGCCCATTGCCCGACCTGCTTTCATCGTCTTTGCAGACTCTCTCCCCAAGACCAGGAGTGGTAAAATCATGCGAAGGGTATTGAAGGCCAGGGCACTTGGTAAGGAAGAGGGGGATCTGACCACCCTGGAAGAGTAAAATCTGGCAAAGAATTATGACAGATTTCAGGTTTTTATTTACCTGAAATCTATAACTTGTGTCCCTCACAAGTTTAAAATCTGCTATGAATATCATTGAACTATCCGGTGTTACCAAAACCTTCGGGTCGGTGGTAGCTGTGGATGATCTCTCCCTTTCAGTACCCAAAGGAAGTATATACGGCTTTATTGGTCCTAACGGATCGGGTAAAACCACCACAATACGCATGATCATGAAGATCATGTATCCCGATAACGGAAATCTTCGGATCAATGGCAGGGAACACAATACCCACCGCCTTAGTAACGTGGGTTACCTGCCCGAAGATCGAGGGTTGTACAAGAAGATGAAACTGGGTGATCTGCTTAAGTTTCACGGTGAACTGAATGATGGCACTGACCTGAAGAGAAAAATTGACTCGTGGTTGGAACGGATGGATCTGATAGAGTATAAAGAGAAAAAAGTAGAGACACTCAGCAAAGGGATGAGGCAGAAACTGCAATTCATTGCCACCATCCTCCATGAGCCTGAAATCATTATTCTTGACGAACCGTTCAGCGGACTCGATCCGGTGAATGCAGACCTCCTTAAGGATGTGATACTGGATCTGCAGAATAAAGGAGCCACTATTATCTTCAGTACCCATGACATGGCCATGGCAGAAAGAATGTGCGATTATATATTCATGATATATAACGGAAGAAAAGTGTTAGATGGAACACTAACCGATATACAGGATCAGTATGGAAGTGACACCATCCGTATTCAGTCGGAGATGGGAGTCAGTGCTCTGAAAGGGGTGAAAGGGATTGAAAAGGTGAACGATTTTGGAAAATTGCAGGAAGTCAGGGTGGCCTCTGGTGTGGATCCTCAGCAGATCCTGGCCGACCTGCTAAAAAGAACGCGGATCACCCGGTTTGAAATTACCAAACCCTCACTGAACGATATTTTTATCCGGATTGCTGCCCCTGAAAGAAAGGAGGATAATCATGAATAAAGTACTGACCCTTTTCAAAAGAGAATATCGCGCAGCGGTAAAAACCAAGAGCTTTATCATCAGTCTGTTATTAGTGCCTATTCTCATGGGAGGCGGATTTCTGGCAGTGATCATTAGTGAGAATAAGCAGGATACAGAGGATAAGCACTTTGTGATCATCGATCACTCCGGACTTATGAGAGAACCTTTGCAGGATGCATTGGATAACAGGAACCAGAATGGGATCTTTGATCCTGAGACCCAGGAGAAGGTCGCCCCTGCCTATCAGGTGGAGTTTCAGGATCCCATGAACGATCGGCTGGAGCAACACCGTATTTTATCCGACCAGGTAAAGAGTGCCAAATTACACGCCTTCATTGAGATAGGCCCTGATATTCTGCATCCTACCGAAGGGTCTGACTCCTATATGAGATACTATTCAGAGCACTCCTTCGGAGATGATATACGTTACTGGTTCAGAAACATTGTGAACAATCAGTTACGAGTATTACGTGTCGCAGAACTCAACCTGGAAGCAGAAGAGACCGCCGACCTCTTCAATGAGATCTACGTGGAAGGAATGGGTCTGGTAACTGTCGACAAGAAGACAGGCGAGCAACAGGAAGCGACCAGGGCCAATGAACTGCAATCCTTCCTGGTTCCCTATGTGGTCACCCTGTTGATGTTTATGCTGGCCATGATGGGAGCCATCCCTTTATTGACAGCGGTGATGGAAGAAAAAACAGAGAAGATCGCTGAAGTATTACTGGGTACCATCACACCGTTCCAGTTCATGATGGGGAAAGTGATGGGTGGTATTGGAGTTTCGTTAACCACCGCAGCCATCTATGTGGGTGCAGCCATTTTTACGTTGAATTACCTGGGCTACGACTCGATAATTCCTTATGAGATTCTTCCCTGGTTCTTTGCATTTACGATCCTGTTTATCATTATGGTCGGATCGGGTATGGCCTCCCTGGGTGCTACCTGCAATGATAACAAGGATGCACAATCACTTACCTTCCCCGGCATCATCCCGGTGATCCTGCCCATGTTTGTCATAGTTCCTGTCATACAGGATCCAAATGGTCCCCTGGCCACTACCCTCTCTTTCATTCCACCTTTTACACCCACTATGATGATGATCCGTCTGGCAAGTTCGGTTACTATCCCCCTTTGGCAGCCCATTGTGGGATTGTTGGCTGTGATACTCTTTACCCTTTTCACTGTTTGGATCGGGGCAAGAATTTTCAGGACAGCCATATTGATCCAGGGCCAGAAACCCTCGGTGGCCAACCTCTTTAAATATGCCTTTAAAAGTTAGTTAGTGCTTAGTGATTAGTGCTCAGTGACTTAGTGGTTAGTGCTCAGTGACTCAGTGCTCTGTGTGTCGTTCTGAAAAATATGGACTTTTACCTGATGATAATCGAGGAATGGTGTAAATTTGTTATATGAGGTATATAAAGAATCATCCATTCACTGGTCTGCTCCTGTTTCTGATACTTTTGTCGGCCACGGGTTATTCCCAGCATGAGCATTCCGATATTGACCGAAAAGTCAGGAGTTTCCTCGACAAGCATGGAAGATGGTACGATATGAATGTACCAGCCTCGGATGGAAAATTACTGTACGACTTGATCATTGAACATAACTATCAACATGCATTGGAGATAGGCACCTCTACAGGTCACTCCACCATCTGGATGGCATGGGCATTGAGCAAAACCGGAGGCAAACTGATTACTATTGAAATCGATAAACAGAGATACAGGGAAGCTCTGGATAATTTTAAAGAGGCAGGAGGGGACCACATCATTGATGCTCGATTGGCAAATGCCCACGACCTGGTCCCCCGCCTGCAGGGCCCATTTGATTTCGTATTCAGTGATGCAGATAAAGGCTGGTATCGCAATTACTTCCTGGATATTGCTCCTAAATTGAAGGTTAATGGGTGTTATACCACCCACAATATTTCAGACCGGTCAGGTGTTAGGTGGAACAGGGAGTATCTCGAATTTTTGCTTGAACAGGAGGATTACGAAACCACGGTGGATAACAGCGGGGGTGGAATAGCCATCAGTTTCAAGAAACCCAAATAATGACGTCCAAAGCTGCACAAATCCTGACTCGGCACCAGAAGTGGTTCACTCCGCTGGTTTGGGTGCTGACTACGCTCCTTGCCTCATACATACTGGCCAGGTTTGTCTTTCCTGAAGTGGAGACCGAGAGCAGGATGTTTGGCTTACAGAAAGTAAATCACTACAGCTTCAACAGCAGGGTATTCTTCTTTTCCAATGCCATTTCTCTTTCGGTACTGGTGGTAGGTTCATTGGTCCTCCTGATCCAAAAAGCCAGACAATTTCTATATTGGCTGGCAGAAAGGTTCTTTTTAAGTCTTTGGTTCATTATCCCATTAACCATGACTTCAGGATGCTTTTATGTACTGGGCCTCACCAAATCCCTGTTTATCTCTGAACAGTTTTTCGTTCAAAGAGAGGTAACTTTGCTCAATTCTATTCGTTTGCTTTTCGAAAATGATGAGAATTTCCTGGGGACCATCATTTTCATGTTTACTATCGTCTTTCCCATTCTGAAGTATATTTTATTATTCACTTCTTTACTCTTCAGGCAAAGGGATTGGATCAACAAACTGAACAGCTGGTTGTCGATGATCAGTAAATGGTCGATGCTGGATGTCTACATCGTGGCAGTGCTGCTTTTGAATATGAAATTCGAATCCAAGATTGTCAATATGGAATTAAAATCGGGGATCATCTGGTTTTCACTATCCATCATCCTGATCATGGTAGCCATGTTGATCCAGGGACGAAACAATCAGCAACAAAAATAACCGGAATTCATTACTTTCTGCCAATCTTCAGGTACTCTTTCAGGTGTTTGAATCCTTCTGCATAACTCACCTTGGGATGGTAGCCTAGGATCTCTTTAGCAGCAGAAATATCGAACCAGTGATTGGTGCATAGCTCCTTGATGGCAAACCGGGTCATAAAGGGTTCCGAATTTACGTTAAATGTTCGGTGGGACCATTCGGCAAAGCCAGCAGCAAACATAGCCATCCTTTCCGGGATTTTCTTCTGTACAGGAGCATGTCCGGCAATCTGGATAATTGAGTTGACAAAATCCCACACCCTGGCAGGTTCGCCATTGGTGATAAAGAAATTCCTGCCGGCTGCTTCAGGTTTTGATTCCAGGGCATTTGCACCCAGCATGATGGCATCTATCATGTTGTCAATATAGGTAGTATCGATAAAATGCTCCTGGTCTCCAATCCTCCTTAACCTCCCCGAGGAAGCTCGTTTAAGAATTCCGGGAACCAAATGTGCATCGTAGGGCCCCCACACCAGGTGCGGCCTGAGAGAGATGGTTTTAAGGGTGTCTGAATTGGCTTCAATGATCAGCCGTTCTGCCATCGCCTTGGTCTCCGAATAATGGGAACCATGCTTCTCCGGATAGGGATATGATTCATCCACTCCATCCAGGTCAGATCCGTCAAAAATCACACTGGACGAGCTGGTGAATACGATACGTTGCACACCCATCTTCCGGCAAGCCTTGACGACATTGAATGTTCCGGTCACATTGGTGGTATAATAGTCATCGTAGGGACCCCAGATTCCCACCTTGGCTGCCAGGTGGAATACCACATCCCTGTTTTTACATGCCTTTTCAAGAGCATCCTGATCCCTGATATCGGCCTGAATACTGTTAATGCCTAAGGCCCAATGTAACGGATATTCTCTCCGGGAAAAACTGGTTACCTTATGGCCTTCAGCGATTAACCGCTTGATCAGCGCCATACCCATAAATCCACCACCTCCTGTTACAAGCACATTCATAATGACAGCTTCATATTAGCCCAACTGGAAAGCTTTTCTCTGTAGATCTTCGCATTGTGACGAGGATCAACCGGGAATTCCCTGCAAAACAGAAAATCCCTGATCTCCTTTGTATGATCATGGTCAGAGGCCAGCGATCTTAAGTCGTTCTGCAAATATATCTTCCTTTTTTTATTTTTTGCCCCTTCTACACAGATAACTGGTACAATATCTGTCCCTTTATCTTTTTTTACCCCCACCAGTGCAGTGCGCGATACTTCCGGATGCTGATTAAATACAGCCTCAACCGGTATGGTGAAATAAGTCTTCCCCATGGAGACCACTCGCTGGGATTTTCTTCCGTAAAACCAGAGCCTCCCCTCCTGATCTCTTCTACCCAGATCGCCTGTCCTGTGCCACACCCCCTCACCGGTTTTGTCACGAACCTTGGTCATGTTATTGGCAGCAGGATTGGCCCAGTACGATTCGTTGACTATGGCTCCTTTGACTGTAATCTCACCTACCTGATTCTTACCCAGGGATTTCACATCATCCATTGATGCCACAGGCTGATCGGTAATGGGTATGATCTGAAGCTCAATCCCTTCCAAAGGATATCCCACACATATGCCATCCAGATAGTTATCTGATCCTCCATACAGATGTAATAACTCTTCTAGGGTATGCACTTAAAACATATTGAATTTCTCAGTAATATTGGGGGTTATG
>CAZURA010000185.1:0-9473 GCA_964622985.1 uncultured Bacteroides sp.
AACCTGTTGAATATAAATTAATTAAACGTATGTAACATGTGCATACCCCAGTTTTGAGTTTTACAGATTTCCATACTAAAGCTATCAAACAATCTCTCAAATGCTACTGAGACTTTTAAACAAACTGTAACCACAAAGTATCCAAAGTATCGAAATCTGGTGTTTGAATAGTGTCTCCTATTTCAATGCCTTATTAACCATATTTTATTGAGAGCCATGAAGTACTGAATAATAACAGCTTTTCTCTTATATTTATCATGGAACACTGATCAAGAAACCTTACATTGAAAGAAGCATATGAACGATCGTAGTTTGAAATATACTATTTTGTTTCTGGGAATCGGAGTAGTGGTTTTCAGTGTGGTTTTAAGATTCATCTTTCCTTCAGAAGCGGCCTGGATGCCTGAAGGTTTCAGCTCGCCCATCCTTGCATTTGAGTTTCTACAGTCAGATAGTGAGGTCATACAATTCTTTGGCGCAAAAAGCCCGGAACGGGATGAGTGGGTATCCGGGATGTATTGGGGACATCAGGCAGACTATTTCTATCTATTAGTTTATAGCTCCTTCATTGCTGGTTGGGCCTTGTCAATTGTTCGTCAGACCAAAAACAAGCTCTTTTATGCAGTTATTATTCTCTCCTATGTAGCCGCCTTTGGTGATGTAATGGAAAACAGGGCATTGGTTGATATTTCCAGCAATTTAGATGTTGGCCAGTTCGGACAAGAATTAAGACACTTGCATGTGTTTACGTGGATAAAATGGGGATGTTTATCCCTGGCACTGTTAGGTCTTTCTCCCTACATGATAAAAGAAAGATGGTTGGGTAAAATTCTAACATTCGTTGGCATCATCACTGTAATACTGGGAGTTCTGGCATTTCTCAATCGCTCACTGATTACTTCTTATTTTGCCCTGGGTATATCACTCCAGTTCCTCTTACTCATCGTTCTGGCTGTGGTCAGGGTTTTCAAAACTTCAAAGCAGATCTCCTCACAATGAAAGCAGTTTATCTTCATTGACCGGATCTGTCAATATACGCTCCAGGGCAATCAGACGGGCATTGGTATGATACGTGGGATCACTTACGTTCCACTCTTTGATCAATAGCTCATCGGAGGTTTTCATACTGAGCAGCAACACTTGCTCATTGATTTCAATCTTGGCTGTGAAGGTATGCAGTCCATTGCCTGCCGGGGCTTTATCGATCCAGTACAGATGAACTTTCTTTGACATGAGACTTTCGGGAATAGCCTCTTGGAGTTCCATGTGTGTGATTCCTGCCTGTTGGGACGAAATACGAGCCATTTATACTTCTATTCTGTTATTTTAGGTACAGGCTGTGACTATTACAAATGTAATAATATTCAGCTCTTTTTGTAAACTGCATTGGATTGTAATTTGGATCGGTGGCCGGAGGTGTGATCTCTTGAAGCAGATTTGAGATTTGCGTTTCTGCTCACAACGCCATACATTTATATATCATTCAGGCTGGCAACAGGTTCCACATCCCTCGCGGCAATTCCCCTGAATGCTCACAAACAGTATCGGACCGGAATGAAACGCTTTCATTTACTCATACTGTCTCTGTTTTTATTCTTGGTCACTCCCGTCAGTTTAGCTCAGGAATCCTTCAGGGTTTCCGATCCAAGACTGGAGTTGAAGGATAACATCATTCACATCACCTATGACATTCTCAATGGTGATCGACCTGCAAAGTATGCCATTGACCTGGTCATCACCGATTCCAATAAAAACCAGATCGAGGCCAGTACACTGAGTGGGGATATCGGGGAAAATGTGATAGGAGGTACCAATCGGTTGATCAAGTGGGACCTGCAGGCTGACAGTATATATATGGATGCGGAAATCACTTTTAAAATCCATGCAAAGGCTATGCTGACGCGCGATTCAGAAACTTCTGCACAAGGAACTTCATCTGAGCTAAACATTCAGGACTTTAGTCGCACCGGTATTATCCTGCAATCACTGGCTCTGCCAGGTCTGGGTCTATCAAGGATCAGTGGTCAGCCTCACTGGATCCGGGGAGTGGTCGGATATGGAGCCATTGCCGGTACTCTCTTTTATAACAGGAAAGCTATTTCCACCTTTAATGATTATTCGGCTGAGACTAGCCCCGAGGAAGCCAGTGAATATTTTCAACTGGCCGACAGACAGGATGCCATATCAGAAACGCTGGCCTATGTGGCGATCGGTGTATGGGTAACAGATATGGTCTGGACATATCTGGGCTCTTCTTCACTCTCAAAAAAGTCAATGTCAGGTAAGGCGCTGGGATTAAAAACCGGTGCAGGTTTTGATCTTTTGAGTGGCACCCCTTTGATAGGGATCCGTTACACATTTTAAATATCAAGAGAAAAGAGGATGATCTACAAGTTCGAATGAAACAGCTCAGTTACATATTCATGGCCCTACTGCTCACCGGGACTCTTTCGGTCCATTCTCAGGAAACCGAAAGTAATCCTGTAACCTTCCGGCTAAACAATATTCCCCGGAAGATGGAGAAGGATACGGTTAGCACCAAAATGAGAAGCGATACTCAACCCCCGGTGTTGAGTATCATAACCCCCGTAATAGAAAAGGGTGAGATCTTTAAAACCGAGCTGGACAAGGTTGACCTGCTGGGAGAGGTAAAGGATGATAGCAAGGTCAGGTTTGTATCGGTAAACAATGAGATCCGGACCGTGAACGAAACAGGAGTATTTGCATTCACGCTCAAGTTGAGTCCGGGGGAAAATCCGGTCAGGATCAGGGCCATGGACGAACACAACAATCTCCGGGACCAGTCTTTCTCCATTGAGTATACTCCCAAGGTGGTTACACTGGCTGACAGGATCCGGGACGAATCCACCTATTACGGACTGATCATCGGCATCAATGAGTATATGGATGATGGTATTCCGAATCTTGACAATCCCATCAATGATGCTGAGGCTATCTACAAAACACTGACTTCAAAATATTCATTTGAGCCGGATAATATTCACTTCCTGAAGGATCCCAAAAGGATCGATATCATACGGGAACTTGACCAGTTAAGAAGAAAAGTGTCTCCCAGGGATAATCTGCTGATTTTCTATGCCGGGCATGGGTACTGGGATGAGGAAGGGCGTATCGGATACTGGTTACCTTCAGATGCAAGCAAGGATATCACAGCCGACTGGTTCAGGAACAGTACTCTGGTCGATTACCTGCAGGCCATTCATTCAAAACATACGTTGTTGATCACCGACGCCTGTTTTGCCGGATCCATATTTAAAGCCAGGTCAGTGAATATGAAACAAGAGGTCGCTTATGAAAGGATTTACGAAATGCCCAGCCGTAAAGCGATGACCAGTGGTGCGTATACTATAGTTCCCGATGAAAGTGCATTTATCAGATACCTGATCCAGCGATTGAATGAAAACCAGGAGACTTACCTCTCTTCTGAGGAACTTTTCAGCAGTTTCAGAATGGCTGTAATCAGCAACAGCAATAGTGTGCCGCTATATGGCGAGATTCAAAATGTAGGCAATGAGGGAGGTGATTTTATCTTCTTAAAACGAGAATAGCAATCCACAGGAGTATGAACCTTTCCCAAAAAATTATCACCTCCACATCCGGCACCCTCCTCATTGGGTTGTTAGTTCATTCTCTGGTAATCAACTCGTGTAAAAAGTTTGAAGCTGAACACGAACTCATTGTTCATACCGATACAATTTCTGTAATAGGGCCCAACTTTATTGAAGTGGATGGCGTTTTAGTTGATTTCAGGGGTAATGAGGTTCAGGACTACGGATTCGTCATCTCTTCTGAAGGAACTCCCGGCACGGATGACTCCAATAAAACATCCCTTGGGCCCAAAAAGAGTACGGGACCATTCAGTCACAGATGTAATTCCGGAATACGATCCAGTACCTCTTATAATGTGTGGGCGTTTGCTATGGATGGACAGGGCATTGAATATGGAAGGATGTTAACATTCACCACTCCAGGTCCCGTCATTCCCCAGTTGACCACTACGGTAATCTCATCTGCTTCCGACAGTTCAGCACAAACAGGAGGAACAGGGATTGATGATGGAGGAGCAGATATCACCAAAAAAGGAGTCTGCTGGAGCGTTGATCCCAACCCCACTGTAGAAGGGAAGCATACCGATGAAGGTGGCGGGAGTGATAATTTTACCAGCCTGTTGGACAGTCTTATCTGTGGCACCACCTATTACGTAAAAGCTTATGCCACAAATGTTGCAGGAACTGGTTATGGAGAAGAACTCTCTTTTACCACAGTAGCATGTGCAATAGACAAACCGACAGTTACTACCGATCCGGTTTCTGAAGTAACCGACTCCTCTGCCTTGAGTGGAGGAAATGTGCTGGATGATGGGGGAGCAGAGGTAACGGCCAGAGGGGTATGCTGGAGCACCACTTCTCAACCCACTCCCTCACATACATATACCACAGACGGAACTGGTACGGGTAAATTCAGCAGTGAGATCACAGGTCTGGAGCCGACCACAACCTATTTTGTAAGGGCTTATGCTATTAACAGCGAAGGTATTGGTTATGGCGATGAAATTGAGTTTAACACTTTGGCTCCTGAGAATATAGTAACCGATTATGATGGCAATACCTATACTATAGCTAAAATAGGATTTCAAACCTGGATGACCGAAAACCTGAAAGTGAAGCATTATGCAGACGGAACACCCATACCTTATATAGAGGAACAGAGTGAATGGGGTAATATGGGACCTACAAATAAAGCGTATTGTTTTTACAGCAATGACACTTCATATAAAAACGTTTACGGCGCATTATATACCTGGGCTGCAACCATGAACGGAGCAGCCAGTAGTCATCTCAATCCCAGTGGAGTTCAGGGAGTATGTCCCACAGGCTGGCACGTGCCCAGTGATGTGGAGTGGAAACAGCTGGAGATGCACCTGGGGATGACACAAACCGAAGCAGATAGTAAAAACTGGCGAAGTACCGATGTGGGAGGCAAAATGAAGGAGACCGGTACAGCACATTGGAAAAGCCCCAATACCGGAGCCACCAATGAATCGAAATTCTCGGCCCGGCCTGGTGGATCGAGAAACAGTACAGGAGCTTTCCTGAATCATAGGCTCGATTGTTATTTCTGGTCATCCACCGATGGAGGCGGATCCCTGCCCTGGTACCGCTATTTGGGGTACGAACATATGGATATTTACCGGAGCGATTATCAATTTTATGGTGAAGGATATTCGGTGCGTTGTGTCAGGGATGATGTGGCTGCCACCACACCCGCAGTCACGACAGCAGCGATTACCAGCACGACCGAAACATCGGCACAATCCGGTGGTGAGGTTACTTCTGATGGAGGTTCTGCGGTGACCGCAAGGGGCATTTGCTGGAGTACAGACGGGAACCCGACACTTGCGGATGACCGTGCCACAGACGGATCAGGTACAGGAACTTTTTCCAGTTCCTTAATTGGGCTGGAATGTAATACCACCTATTATGTAAGGGCCTATGCTACCAATTCCCTGGGAACAGCTTATGGACCTCAGATTCAGTTTACCACCAGTGCATGTGTGATTGATAAGCCAGAGGTCACCACAGCGATGATATCTCAAGTCACCGGTGTATCGGCCCAAAGCGGAGGCGAGGTGACTGATGAGGGAGGAGCTGCAGTAACTAAAAGAGGGGTTTGTTGGGGCACCTCCCAGGAACCCACCATTGATGATAATCCTCATACAGAAGATGGATCTGGACCAGGCAGCTTCACCAGTACATTGACGGAATTAGAGATGGGTACCCGATACTATGTACGGGCATATGCCACCAATTCAGCAGGAACCAATTATGGCAATCAGACCAGTTTCTATACTAAAGATCTTGCATTGGTTATCACATTTGAAATAACGAATGTGACAGAGGTATCCGCACAGGGAGGTGGCAATGTGACAGATGGCGGTGGAGCAGCGGTAACCGCACGAGGGGTATGCTGGAGCAGATCACCCGATCCAACTGTTTCGGATAGCTGTACATCAGATGGAACCGGCCTGGGTATTTTCACCAGTCAACTGACCGGATTACCTCCCTCAGAGACCTTTTATGTTCGTGCCTATGCTGTCAATATTGCGGGAATAGCGTATGGTGATAATGTTACATTTACCACTCATGAATCCGTTACTACTGTAACCGACTATGATGGAAATGAATATTACACGGTCCAGATTGGAACTCAAACCTGGATGGCAGAAAACCTGAAGACTAAACATTACGCAGACGGGACACTGATACCCTATGTGCCTCTTGATACCTTATGGGAATATGCGGGAAGAGATGGAAAAGCGTATTGTTATTATGATAATGATCCAATGAACGACACCCTATACGGAACTCTCTACAATTACGCAGCTGCAATGAACGGAGCAGCCAGCAGTGATGCCATACCCAGCGGCGTTCAGGGGGTTTGCCCTAATGGTTGGCATCTTCCCAGCGATGCGGAATGGAAACTATTGGAAACGGGATTAGGAATGACTCAGCTGGAGGCTGATGGTACCCTGTGGCGAGGATCCAACGAGGGAGGTAAAATGAAAACAGCCGGAAGCATCTGGACCTCACCAAATGTGGGAGCCACCAATGAAAGTGGCTTTGGGGCAATTCCCGGTGGCTGGCGCCATGATTGGGGATTGTATAGTCATTTTGGCACCTATGCGGTATTCTGGTCAACTACTGCATATAGCAGCATTGAAGCATGGCACAGAAACCTGGAGAATACATATGAACAGGTTTACAGAAATTACTACGATAAACGGGGAGGCTTTTCAATCCGCTGTATTAAGGATTAGAGGGCATCTTTCTCATATTGATCCCGCATTCCATACTAAATAGCGTAGCCTGTAGTTCTATTAATATGAGAACTATACTAATGACAACTGCATTGCTGGGATTATCTGTAACCCTGATGCAGGCACAATCCAGTCGGCCCGATAACAGCAAAGAGATCTACCTTTCCGCATCCCTCTCTACCCCCAGAACATATGGAATTCAGTATAAGAGCAGCCTGAATGAGAACACGCTATTCCGGCTCGCATTTACTAATGCCGCCGTAGATTACCGGGGTTTCTCTCCAGCCCGATCCTATGAATATCCTCACTCAGATTTTGAATTGTCGGGAGGAATTGAAGTTGGAATTGAGAAACGTTTAGAGCTTGCCGACCGGGTGGGAATATTCTATGGCATAGACCTGAGTTGTTATTCCAGATACCACCGTACGGGTACTGATAGTCCTAATCTTGCGGAAGATTTGAGAAGACTCAACTTTGTTTCCTTTTCCCCGGGTGTCGGTTTCAAATCCGGTTTCATTGCAGAAATTAAGAATGGCTTCATGGTTTCAGCAGAGATTAATCCCCAACTATACTATAGGTACAGCTCCAATGAGCAAATAATAAACTCGGAGATTTCCAAGGACAGGGTCAATGCATTTGGCATGTTTCTGGGTATGGAGACCGTAAAGCTCTCCCTGATCTATCGGTGGGAGAAGAAGTCGGAGTAATGGTCAACAATCCGGTTTCGGTTTGGACCTCAGGCTTAAAGATCCCAGTCTGATAACTTCTTAATTAACTCCTGCACAACCCCTGCCGGAAGAGTAAACAAAATATTACTTTTAGGGCAAGCTCCCCGTCAGAACAAACCACATACTTGTAAAACTTTTAACTGATTAATATGATCCGTATTGCAAGATTATATATGATGCTATCTTTTGTTTTAATCACCATTTCAGCTAAAAGTCAAATCTGCCCAGCCTATGGGCCAGAGATAGAGGTTACCATCACTGGGCTCTCATTTGATGCCATGGAACCCTTCATATCACCTGATGGTAACTATCTATTCTTCAACAACCTGAATGATGGGATCAATACAAAACTGTTTTATGCCACAAGGATAAATGATTCCACCTTCAACTATATGGGTGAACTATCGGGTACAAATCAGCCTGCACCGCCTCACCTGGATGCAGTTGCCGATATGGATTCATTGAACAATTTTTACTGGACCTCAACCAGAGATTATCCTGCCCAACTGGACAATCTGTATCATGGGATTTTCAATTCAGGACATGTTTCCGGCATAGGAAGAGTACGGGGAGATTTTAACAAAAACATACCCGGTTGGCTAATCATGGATCACGGGATCAGTTACGATGGTCAGTATCTCTATTACAACAATGCAAGATTTGATGGAGTCTGCCAAGGAGCATGTGAAACAGAATTGGGTGTGGCTCAAAAAGTGAATGATTCCACCTTTAACAAACATCCAAATTCAGACTATTTATTACAACATGTGAACGACACCAATTACATATACTATGCACCCTGTATCACCAGCGATAACCTGGAACTCTATTTTACCAGGTATCCAAAAGCTGAGATTACACCCAGCACACTTTTCGAAATATGTGTTTCTGTGAGAAGTTCAACTTCTGATTCCTTTTCAACTCCTGCGGTTCTGTTCTCGGAATACATTGCTGATCTGATCGAAGCACCCACCCTAACTCAGGATAAACAAGCTATCTATTATCACAGGAAAATTCCAGGCTCACATAAAATAGTAATGAGGTACAGAGATAATCTTCTGTCCATTGAAAACACTGAAGGTAATTACCCGGCTTGTAGAGTCTACCCCAATCCAGCAGCAGAAAGGATAACCATTCAATGGGACTCACCAATGGACAGTCACATTACTCTGGATATCATTTCTCTCACCGGTCAGATTCTTCTTCATGAGGTACATGAGGTATTCATGAACGAAAATCAGCTGGAGATCGATTTACCACTTGTGGAAGAGGGAGCCCCTGCCCTATTAGTGAGGATCTCCGGTCACGGGTTTGACACCATTACAAAGAAAATACTATTGCTCCATAATATCCTCCCTTGACATCAGGCATTTTTTCGTTGAACAACATGTGTATTTACTTGACTTTCAATGTATTATTTTGTAACATGTGTCTCCTTTCAATATCTAACCAAAAACAGGAGACCCTCATGAAAAACAAATCCATTTTATCCTTAAGCATGGTGCTACTGATGAGCATGAGTACGCTGTTCATTTCAGCACAGGAAGAACAAAAGAAGTATCAACCCTATGTTGTGTTTGAAGACGTTGTAAAACCTTCCCTGGTTATGCAATACGAGGAAGCCACTAAGGAATTCATGGCACTGTTTGCTGAACATCAATACCCCTATCCCATGAATGTGTACAGCACAGAAGATTTCCATTATTATATTGTTACCCCCATAAACAGTTTTTCAGAACTGGATAGCATGTACGGCGAATTCAATAAAGTAGCTGAAAAAGCCGGTGAGAAATGGGAGGCTGTTTGGGACAAGTTTGCGGGAACATATCATTACGACCGTGGTCAGCTTATAATATATTCATCAAAGCTTTCCTATGTTCCTGAGAATCCGAGATTGGCTGATGGTG
>CAZURA010000186.1:0-9360 GCA_964622985.1 uncultured Bacteroides sp.
TGTTTATTCCCTCCCACCTGGCCGAAGAGGTGGTGGTGAAAGCCGAGTTTATTATGCTCAGGGATATGTTCGGTCATACCATGCTCAAGAAGGGAGTGTACACACCGGGACAGATCGACGGACAGTGGAGTGAGGAGATCAAATCTGCCTTCCTGAAATGGGTAGATAACAATCCGGAGGGGCTCCCCATGACAAGGAAAGACCTGGATGCTTACCTGAAGGACCGCACCTGGTAGCAGGTTTCCCCACTTGGATTTAACAACTAATTAGCATTTAACACGTTGATCTCCGGGATTTTTGGACTAGATTTATGTACAAATCCCGCGAGTCATGAAAAAATCGGTTAAGGCTATCTTATTCTCAATCCTGGGAGTTATTCTTCTGTTGTTGATGCTTGTCATTTATGTGAATTTCTCAGGTTTGCCACACTATGAGAACCTTGCCGAAGATCTGGTTGTCGAAATTACAGAAACCCGGGTGGCGGAAGGAGCCAGGTTGGCCTCCATACTGTGCATACATTGCCATGGATCAGCCGATGGAAAATTAGGCGGAGCATATATGCCAGATACCGAACAATTCGGAGAAATATTTGCTCCCAATATTACTCAGCATCCCGAATTTGGTATTACTGACTATACCGATGGCGAATTGGTCTATTTGATGCGAACAGGGATTCGTAAAGACGGGCAATTTGTACCCCCGTGGATGCCTGATTTTCCTAATCTCTCAGACGAAGACCTGTTCAGCATTATTGCATTTCTTCGTTCCGACGATCCTTTGGTGCAATCCTCTGAAAACACTACCCCTGAAGTGAAACCAAGCTTTTTGTCGAAGATGCTTGCCCGAACTGCATTTAAACCACTACCCTACCCTGACGGACCTGTATATGCTCCTCCGGTTACAGATAAGGTGGCATTTGGAAAATACCTGATTGATACAAAGTTTGATTGTTTCTCATGCCATAGTGCCAGTTTTCAAAAGATAGATGTTATGCACCCTGAGCAGTCTAAGGGCTATCTTGGAGGAGGTAATGTCTTTACGGATAAGGATCAGAATGAGTTCCCATCCTCGAACCTGACCATGGATAAGGAAACAGGGCTTGGTAACTGGACTGAGGAGGATTTCATCAAATCAATCAGGTTTGGGATAAATCCCGATCAGACTGCATTTCGTTATCCCATGGTGCCTCGCCCCCTCATCACAGAGGAAGAAGCAGCTACTATGTGGGCATACCTCCAAACCGTACCTCCGATCCACAATCCCGGAAAATAAGATGGAAATGCCTCGCACCTGATGCACTTGCTCATCTGAAAGCAAGCTGTGCGTTTCATCAATTTCCAACATTCTATCCCATAAACTTGTTTACTTTCTATATTTGCCATCGCAATGGAGGCACCTAAGAAGAGAATAACCCTTTCCGGACTTCGGAATGCATTCAGGCTGTATAGTTATATTAAGCCTTATCGGTTTACCTATATAGTGGGGTTATTTTTTCTGTTTGGGTCCAGCTTAACCAATCTGGCTTTCCCGAAATTACTGGGCGATCTGGTCAATTCGGGTAACGAGGGGAGCCTCGGTGAGGATCTGAACCGCCTGGCACTTCTGCTGGCAGGATTACTCGTTATTCAAGCTGTATTCTCCTATTTCAGAACCGTCTTATTTGTGAAGGTAACCGAAAAGTCATTGGCTGATCTGCGTCAGGACACATACAACCATCTGATCAGGTTGCCGGTGAGATTTTTTGATAAGCGCAGGGTGGGTGAACTGAACAGCCGGATCTCATCCGACATTTCACTTTTACAAGAGACCATGACCTCAACCCTGGCCGAATTCGTACGTCAGGTGATTATCATTGTGGGAGGCATCGCTTTAATGGTCTACACCTCATTTAAGCTCACCCTCTTTATGCTGGCTATTCTTCCAGGGGTGGTCCTGCTTGCCTTTTTCTTTGGCAGATTTATTCGAAGCTATTCTAAAAAAGCGCAAAGGGAAGTGGCCCATTCAAATACCATTGTGGAGGAAACCCTTCAGGGGATTCAGAGTGTGAAAGCGTACACCAATGAATTCTTCGAGATGAAGCGCTATAAGAAAAGAACCCTGGAAATTGCTAAGATCGGAATTAAGGGAGGCAGGTACCGTGGTGCTTTCTCTTCTTTCCTTATCGTGGGACTCTTCGGTGCTTTGGTAGCAGTGATCTGGCGAGGTGCCTTTCTGCTTTCCAGTGGAGAAATGGATGCTGGTCAGCTCTTCTCGTTTGTGCTCTACTCGGGGTTCATTGGAGGAACCATCGGAGGCATGGCCAGTGTTTTTACGCGGATCCAGAGATTCCTGGGTGCCACAGAGGATCTCTTCGATATTTTCAGTGAAGAGACTGAAGAGCTCTCCGAGGTGATCTCCTCCGACCCGGATCATCAATTGCTGGGTGCAATTTCGTTTCAGAACCTCTCATTCAGGTATCCTTCCCGCCCTGATGAAACAGTTCTCCGCGATATATCCATAGAGATCAAAGCCAATCAGGTTGTGGCCATAGTGGGAGCCTCAGGTGCAGGCAAATCCACCATTACCGCACTGTTGTTAAGGATGCATGAGCCCGCCAGTGGCAAGATCCTCTTCGATGGTCAGGATAGCAGTACTTTGCCTTTAACCACACTTCGTAGTCAGATCGCCCTTGTGCCTCAGGATATATTCCTCTTCGGGGGCACTATCAGGGAGAATATCCGCTACGGAGATCCTTCCGCCAGTGAGGAGCAGATAAAAGAGGCCGCCAAACAAGCCAATGCCTGGGAGTTTATTGAACGATTTCCCGATCAGCTTGACACTGTGGTGGGGGAAAGAGGTACTCAACTGTCGGGTGGACAAAGGCAACGTGTGGCCATTGCGAGAGCCTTACTGAAGAATCCACGAATTCTGATCCTGGATGAGGCCACATCCTCATTGGACTCTGAATCGGAAAAGTTGGTGCAAGAGGCACTGGAACACCTGATGACAGGAAGAACCTCTATTGTGATTGCCCATAGGTTAAGCACGGTCAGGAATTCCCAAAAGATCTTTGTGTTGGATAGTGGTGAGATTGTAGAGTCAGGATCACATGATCAGCTGATGCAAATTCCCGGAGGCAAATACCGGGCATTGAGTGAACTACAGTTTATGCCTGTAAAGTAGGCCATGTTATTTGCTTGCTATTCCTGGTGGAATGTAACATTCCGGGGAGTTTATCCGTTTTGTTAAAAAATCCACTGAACTCTTTCCTTGACAGAAATTAGCAGGAGGCAGATATATCGTATATTTAATCAGTTTTTTAAAACAACCATCTTTATGAACCGGATACCCTTAGTCATTGTACTTTTTGCAGGAATTATCTTTACATCCTGCTCGAAAAGATCTCCCCAATTCGTAAATAGCATACCTGATGATGCCATCGCTGTGGTGTCATTGCATCCCATGCAAATCCATACAAAAAGCCAGGTGAATACCTTTGAATCCATCAAGGAGAAGGTCAAAGATGAATTGTGGAGCCAGATCATTGAAAATCCCCTCAGTACCGGCCTGATGTTGGATGAGTATACCTATCTCTTCGCGTGGATGGAAGAACCTTCACCTGTAATTGGTGTGGTTAGCGGAATGAAGGATGTGAAGAAATTCGAAACCACCCTTTCAAAGATAAAGGATGACATCAGCTCTGAGTTTAAAGAGATGGAGGGATATACCTATGTACAACCGGATGAAGAAGGGGTGATCGCGTGGAGTGACAAACAGATGATCGTGCTGGTATTCCCCGATCCCGAGCAGATGGAAGAGTCTTTCTGTACTGAGACCCTCGATTGGATGTTCCATCCCGTGAAAGAGGAGTCCATTACCAGTCTGGTGGATTTCAGGGATTTCCAGGGGAAAATGAAAGATCTGAATATCTGGCTCTCGTCCGATGAGCTACGTGAGGTGATGGAAAAAGTAACTGAGGATCAGATCCCCGAATTCCCTATAACCTTGTATAATAACTATGCGCAGATATTCTTCGATTTTGCTGATGGTGAGCTCAATATCACGGGAGAAACTCACTTCAGTGAAGAGGTGGAAAAAAACGTGGAGGAATTTCTGGTGATGAATCCCTCGCTCAACCGGGATATGATCGAGCTTGCCCCAGGGGGGGATCTGCTGATGGCTATGGCAGGCTCCATTGATCTGGATAAGACTCAGAACATGGTAGATAAATTTGCTCCGCCAGAATTGGGTGAAATGGGTGAAAAGGTGGAAAAAGCTACAGGTGTTACCCCTGAGGAACTGCTGGAGGCCTTTACAGGAGATTTTACCATTGCGGTTAATGGTAAGGAGGGACAAGCCATGATCCCGGTAGAGGTTTTTATCGGATTAGGGGTAAATGGTAAAGCTATTCAGGAGAAACTGATGCAAAAGGTTGAGGGGATAGTACCGGTGGATGAGCAGGGTGACTTTTTCATCATCAACTTTCAGGGGAATGAAATCTACAGTGGCATCATCGACGACATGTGGGTAATTACTAATGCCAATGGTTACAAAGATGCAATTGAGAGTGGAAAGCTTGATAAGTCGTTGGCGGATTCCAGATTCAATGATTTTGCAGATGGTTCCATGGGGATGTACGTAAACCTGGATCTCGCAAGCTATCCGGGTCTGGTTCAGGGCATACTGGAGCAGAAGGAGAAAAAGAAATGGATCGAACAGATTACAGATCCTTTTGAGTACCTGGGAGTATCTGCAAGTAACTATGAGAGCCATATGATCCTCAAGACCAGAGAGCCTTCCGAGAACAGTCTCTACACCATCATGAAGCTAACCGATACTCCTGATTAGGATGGACCTTCACGAAGTGTGATCAATGTGCTACCGATGACCATCCGCCTGGATAAAATGATCCCGCTTCCTCTTCTTGAGCAAGACATCTCTGGCTCAGGCATCTGGGAAGTTGATACGGTGCTTTTTCAGCAGGGAAAGCGCTGCATCATCGAAGCTCCGTCGGGGCGTGGTAAAACCAGTCTCCTTTCAGTAATTTATGGAATCCGGAAGGACTACCAGGGTCAGGTTTTTCTGAATGACCGAAATATTCATGAATTTACCTGGAAGGAGTGGTCCTCCATCAGGAAAGAGAACCTGTCCTTTATTTTCCAGGGATTGGAACTGTTTGACAACCTGACTGCACTGGAAAATATCCAGCTTAAAAACTGCATAACCGGATACCACTCCCGGGATCGAATCCAGGAGATGGCCGAAGGATTGGGCATGGCTGATTTTCTTAATCGAAAAGCGGGAATATTGTCATTTGGACAACAACAGCGGGTGGCTATAATAAGAGCACTCTGTCAGCCCTTCAACTATCTGCTGGCCGATGAATGTTTCAGCCACATGGATCAGGAGAACAGCCTAAAGGCATACAGGTTGATCAGTGAGGAGTGCCAGTCACAGGGAGCCGGACTGATATTAACATCTCTGAACGGTACAGACCTAATGGAGGTGGATGAACGCCGGAAGCTATGAGATACCTCTATAACATACTGTGGAAAGATCATAGCCGCGCCCATCTTCTCTGGGCATTTCTGGGAACCCTGGCTGGATTTGTTCTGTTACTTGCAGGGATCCAGTTCTATTTGGATATCAGAGTTATCCTAACCGAGAACCGTGATCTTCTCGATCCGGAATACATCGTGATCAATAAGCAGGTGGACATTGGACAAACTCTGGGACTGTCACAGAATGGTTTCACTCACGAGGAGATAGATGAAATAGCAGCACAGCCCTTTGCCGACCAGGTGGCTCCCTTCCTTTCCAATCAATTCCCGGTAAGCGGATATACGAAAAATGAACGGTTCCCCGATTTCTATACCGAACTTTTCTTCGAGGCCATACCCGATCAATACATCGATGTAAAGACAGAAGACTGGAAATGGGATCCGGAGGAAGGGACCATACCCATTATCATCCCGCAGGACTACCTGAATTTGTACAATTTTGGTTTTGCTCCCAGCCAGGGATTACCACAAATCCCCAAAGGTGTAGTCTCCCTGATCAACTTCCAGATCAGACTAAGGGGCCAGGGCCGTGGTAACCATGAAGATTATGTGGGACGTATTGTGGGGTTCAGCAACCGCATCCATTCCATTCTGGTACCTTACGACTTTCTCCTTTGGGCCAATGATAAGTTTGGATATTTTCAAAAGGCTGCGCCCTCCCAGGTGATCCTGGTTTCCAAAGATCCAACTGATCCGTCCATAATCAAATTCCTGGATGCCAAAGGATATGATACCATACGCGAAAAACTGAAGAGCAGCCGACTCAACATCATCCTGAAATTCATCATCAGCTTCCTGGTGGTGGTGGCCACTATTATCATAGGTCTGGCCTTTCTGGTATTCCTTTTAAGTTTGCAATTAATGATCAGCCGTTCATCCGAAAAGATCAGGAGACTCAATAAACTGGGCTATCATTTTCGTGAGATCAGCAGACCCTATATTGTTTTGCTCCTGATACTGATGGTAGCCGTTACAGGGCTCTCTCTTCTGATCACCACCCTTCTTACTCACCAGTTCTCAGGAATGGCCGGGGAGTGGAACCTGAATATTTCCACCTCCCTTCACGGAATCATTTACGGAACAGCACTGGGCTTGATCACCCTGATCTTCATTTCAAACGTGATAGCCATTCTGATAAGTACCAACAAACTATGCAAATAGCTCTATTATTTATGCATATTTGTTTGTATCATTCATTTTAATCGCTATTTTTGCATCCCCAAATAAATCATAAGGCAATATGGCACATCATTTATCAGCGAAAAAGAGGATCAGGCAGACCGAATCAAAGCGTGTCAGGAACAAATATTATGCACGTTCCACCCGGAATGCTGTGAAGAAGCTGCGTGATACATCCGATAAGAAAGCTGCATCTGAGCAATATTCTGAGGTTGTATCCATGCTTGACAAGCTGGCCAAAAATAACGTCATTCATAAGAATAAAGCAGCGAACCTTAAGTCCAAGCTAGCAAAACATGTAAATAGCCTGTAAGGCAATATACGCTATACTACGATATTACGGGGCTGTCGGGAAGACAGCCCTTTTTTTGTGCCTTTTTTTGAAAACTGGCAAAGGAAGTTGATGGTGTATATAACTGATGATCCGGTTCCTGACACATTAATAGGTAAATGGTATTTATGAACGATTATAAATCCCACGCTCTGAAAAGCTGGGCGGTGGAGGAGCGCCCCAGGGAAAAAGTGATAGCTAATGGGGTGCAGTACCTCTCTGATTCAGAACTGCTGGCCATTCTGCTGGGATCGGGTACCCAAAATATGACCGCTGTGGAACTGGCCAGGCATATATTAAAAAAAGCGGGTAATAGCTTGCATGAACTGGGAAAGCAAACAGTTGGGGACTTACAAAAGATCAAAGGGGTGGGACCCGCAAAAGCCATTTCGATCCTGGCAGCAATGGAATTAGGACGCAGAAGGGAAGGTATGAGTCTTGCAGAGAAGATACCGGTAAAATCCAGCGAAACCGTCTACAACCTTTTTCACCCTCTGGTGGGAGACCTGGAACATGAAGAGTTCTGGCTATTGATGCTGAATCGGGCGAACCGGGTGCTGGGCAGGTTCAAAGTAAGTCAGGGCGGACTCTCCGGAACGGTGATTGACACCAGGATTATTCTTAAGAAGGCACTGGACAACCTGGCCTCTTCCATCATAGTTTGCCATAATCATCCTTCAGGAAATATACAACCCAGCGACGCGGATGTGAAGATCACCGATAAGCTGAAAAAAGCATCTGAAATGGTCGAAATCAAGCTGCTCGATCATGTGATAATTGCAGATAAATCTTACTTTAGTTTTGCCGATGAAGGCTTGATCATGTAATTCTTGGGATATATGTGGATCGAGATAGGGATCACCATACTGTTCAGTGCAGTGAAATTTGCCATGACTTTTCCATTGGTCATCCTGCAGTTTCAGTTCAGCTTTGTGGAGACCATTTTATGGACCAATGTGGGAGGGATTCTGGGCATCTATTTCTTCGCCTACCTTTCTGCCAGACTGATTTCATGGTGGAATCGCACCTTCAGAAAACCACTTACGGAGAGCTCCAAAAGCACAACCGATAGCACCAAGATCTTTACCAAACGAAATCGCAGGATTGTTCGTATCAAACAACAATATGGATTAATTGGTATTGCAGTGTCCACACCATTTCTTCTCTCCATTCCTGTGGGTGCATTCCTTGTAGTCAGGTACTATCGTAGTGTGAAGACCAAGTTTCTTTACCTGATTGCTGCCAACCTTTTATGGTCGTTGATATATGCGGGGTTTTACTTCTTTTGGAACATTATGCTGTTCAAGAAAGCATAGGGGCGTGTGTGAAACCTGAGGTACCGTACAACAATGGCCCTTACAGGGACCTGACTGCTCCTTCATCGGGACACCTTTCCAGCATCTCCCTAACCGTGAGACCATGAACCGGATGAATCAGGTCCGGAGCAATCTCCACCAGTGGCTCCAGCACAAAACGGCGCTCTGCCAATTTCGGGTGAGGAAGTTGTAACCGGGGATGATCCACAACCGCCTCCCCGTAGAACAGCAGGTCGATATCGATTAACCGGTCGGTATATCCCCCTGAATTCCGTGCCCTGCCCATGGCTTCTTCAATGAGCAGGAGCTCCTCCATAAGAGGTAAAGGTGCAAAGTGAGTCACCACAGAAAGACAACAGTTGTAAAAAAGGTGATCGCTGTTATAACCCCAGGCCTTCGATACAAAGACTCCAGACATCTTTTCCCGGTTCCCTATATTCTTTCCAATGAATTCTCTTGCAGTAGTCAGGTGAAACATTTTATCCCCCAGATTACTGCCCAGAGATAGGTATATACGGGTTTCTTTCAAATGGTCAAAAATATAGAAGTTTCTTCAGACTAAGGTATTTATTATCAAGTACTTTTTTAGTAAATTGCTGCCTCTAAAAAAATAGTTGAAAAATATACACAGATGAAAAATTTTCTAACCAGTTTGCTCGCCACCATTATTGGAATCCTGATCATGACCATCGTGGTCTTTCTGATCTTCGTAGGAATTGTTGCAGCCTCCACCTCCAAGGATGCTCCCCAGGTGAAAGAGAATTCGATTTTGCTTGCTAAATTCAGTGCCCCGATTGCTGACAGATCAGATGATAATCCATTCTCTGATATCTTTTCCATCAGTTATTTGGGAGAAGATAAGATGGGTTTAAACCAGATTCTGAAGGATCTTAAAAAAGCCAAATCGGATGAGGATATCAAGGGCATCTTTTTAAAGTTGGGCAACGTCCCTACCCGTATGGCAACATTGGGTGAAGTGAGAGATGCGCTTCTG
>CAZURA010000187.1:0-9324 GCA_964622985.1 uncultured Bacteroides sp.
AAAACTCCCCATCAAATCTGATGAGGAGTCCTCTCTAGTAGCGGGGGTAGGACTTTATTACATCGCTAAACAACTGATAATCAAGTATGAGTTTTCACGCACTTTTCTGAAATGTTGATATTTTCACGCACTTAATTGTGATGAATCCCTTTGTTTATCATATCTTCAGAGCGACACTTATAGAATCAATTTATTTCTCGCACGATCATGAAATTAGTATCAAAGGAAATAGCTGAATCTTGGGCATATACCAACACGAAACACAATGTACGAAGATTCACCCAAAACAGACCTGCGAAAAGGGGTGATAATAAGGGAAAGGTAAAGATAGAAGTTGAAGTATTGAGTTACACTTACGGTGGGACTGACCAGTACTTCCGAGAGAGATTATTAGTTGATACTACTATTTGGATTAATAAGGGTAATTGGAGTAACAAATCCCAAAAGCTAAGTAAGAAGGAACCAGATTATGATTATAAAAGCAACAAGATCGATGCTGTTTACAGTACTGTACTTTCATATATTAACAGTAAAGGACAAACTGACCTAGATCAAGCATATATTGAGGGTGTTGATTTCGGGAAGTTACGGGAAGTATTCCCCAGTAGAAAAGAGAACAGGAAGACGTTCTTTAATCTGTTTATTGATTTTAAGAATAATAGATCAGCAGATAATGAAACTGCTGAAAACACAGTAAAACGAATCGGGACCGTAGCTAATTCAATTAAGAATTTCGATAAATATAGAGGAAGAGAAACCTACATAAATGAAATTAGCTTCACCTGGTCTGATAATTACAACCAATGGATGGTAAAGGAAAAGGAATACAAACCGGCAACTATCCATAGGAACTATGAGATTCTGAAAAACTGCTTACGTTATTATTGGAAAAGAAGGGATGAACTTCAGTTGGAGATGAATAATAAGTTTGAAGATCCTGATTTTGGGTATGGTAAGAAGTCGGCCAATTCTCCCCATGCACTTTCTATTAAACAGCGGGAGATTCTATTTAATCACAAATTTAAGAAGCCATACTTGGAGAAGACAAGGAAGATGATGTGCATACAAGCCTATACGGGGTGCAGGTATAGTGATATAAAGCTATTTGCTTCTGCAAACTTCAAAAAAAGTGGCAAACTGACATACACACCAAAGAAAACTAAGAGATGGGATATTGAAGTGGTTCAACCACTTCACCCCAATGCAGAAGCCATTTTTAAAGAGGTGAATTTTTATACCGGGGAAAAGTATAAAACAACACATCAAAAATATAATCCATATATTCTGGATGTCTTGAAGGCACTAAAGGAAGAATACCCTGATGCAGGATTCACTGCAGATTTCACCTCACATAATATGAGAGATACTTTCATTTCAATCTGTGTGAAAAGCGGGGTGAATTTCAAAAGTATTCTTAGGTGGTCTGGGCTGACCAAATATGAAACTTTGGATCATTATATTGATCTTGATGATGAATTTGAGAGAAAAGAGATGGAAAAAACATATATATAGTAATAGTCTTGGTTATTGATCTAGCCATTTTTTGGAAATGAAAAAGAACTCTGGCGACATTTCACTTCTGCTGGGGGCCGGTTTTTCTGCCCCAGTTGGATATCCAGTTGGATCCAAGCTTAATGAATTGATATTAGACTGTAAGAATGAGAATATTGCCTTTCACACTTCAGGTTCATTAGTAGTTAATAGGGATGGCACGATGCCAGATTTGGGATTTAAGTCAAGTCACCAATTTGAATTCGAGTACTTTTGCAAGCTACTTCAGTATTATACTGAAAGAAATGGAAGATTTGATTATGAAGAGTTCTTTGATTACATCTCAATAAACCTGGACACAGATGAAGGAGCAAGGAATTTGGCTAAAGATTTTGCCAATGAAAATAGGTCAGTGGATTCTTTATTATCAGGTCAGAGAAAAATACTCAATCAGATAGCTTCATATTTTTTACGAGACAGGAATGATAGAAAATTCTATGATGACTTGCCCTATTTTGCTGATAAGGATTATCCTGGATATACTGGAATTCTGAATTGTATTTCAGATTTATCGAGGAATAATACCATACACATCCATACTTTAAATCACGATCTTTTCTTTGAAAGTTTCAATCGAACCGATTTTTTTAAGGGTGAACTATGTGATGGATTTGAAGAACTGGGATCAAAATATTTCGGAAAGCTCAATGTTGAGGGAAGAGATTATAAAGTTAGGCTTGAACGATATACAGGGAAATATAATACAAGGTTAAGGCTATACAAGCTTCATGGGAGCCTCGACTATGAATTGTTCTATAAATCTAAAAACGGTCAGTTCTTTCCTGATACTTATATAAAAAGTCGCTACGGAATAGGCCATACTGAACAATTTAAAGAGGTTGCTTTAGGGGATGGAGAATTTGAATATCAAAATAGTTGGATTAACTATCATTCTGATTTTTTATCAGGTACGACATCAAAAATACTGCGATATGATGAACCACTTCTATTTAACAAGCTTGTTGCACTGTTCAGAAGCAATTTGAAGAAGTCGGATATGTTGATTATTGTAGGTTATGGATGCAAGGATAAAGGGATCAATGAGATGATTTTTCAAAACTATAGATTTTGGCGAAGTCCAATAACCATTATAGATCCTTACCCTGGGAAACAGGTAGTTGACTTTGCTTGGAAAATACAAGCAAGGGTAGTTAAAAAGCAACTTGAAGATATTGACCTAAGTATGTTGCTTTAGAGCTCACAAGCGAATATCTATTATCGCAATTATAGGTGATAATCCCGCTACCCCGACTTAACCAGAAATTAGGCCGTTAATAATCAATAGATTATGACGGCCTACTTGCTTTTAGTAGAATATTTAGTAGAATAATCGAGGTTGATTTGAAGCCATAACTGTAATTATGTCGACGTAAGATTAGTCAGATTTGCATATTTCTTCGACTCTCTCACTAGCATAGTCACGTGCAGAAAAAGGCACCTTTTCATCTGGTCCAATAATAAACGGATCCTCTCCATATAAAGCATATTGAGATAGCAACTCACTACTTGTCATTCCAGGCTCATAATTTTCATGTAGAAACTCATCAACGATTTCCTTACAGGCTTCAATGGCGTTTTCCAAAGTCTTATACTCACCTAATTTATAGCGATGAGACTCATCCATATAGTGAAAGTTGTCATCGATATGTACAGTATATTTCATAGAAATTGAATAAAAATACTCTGTTCGAGCCTCAGGTAAATAGAATAATCAGAACTCCTGCGCTACAAGTGCGTATGTTTTCTTGTCGTCCAGCGTATCAATTGTCTGCATCAATTTAGACATCTCCTCAATATCAATATGTAGAAAATCATTATCAGGTTGTTTCTTTAATTTACGTTCTCGAATAGCGATATACCCGTACTTGGGATGCATGAAATTTACTCCATATAATTGCTTAAAGAAGTCAATGATTTGTTGTTTACTTACTTTCGCAACCCATGTAGCCCAATCAGTCATTATGTATGAATATTCACCTTCATTTATCTTATCAGTTAGAAGGAAGAATGCTTCTCTAGCATCAGGCACTAACCTGCCTAATTTCGTTGGATCTACTGGGTGATTTGATTGTTCCCAGGAGAATCCTGGAACATCAGTAGCTGCTATATAGACATCAAGAAACACAGCTGTAAATATCAAATAGAGTTTATTTCTTCTACGATAACATCCTTATTAACAACATGCCAGGCTGTGGTAGAATACGGACCACATGCAATGCCAGACAACGTTATTTCATATACTATCCAATCCGCAGACTCATATTTCTCTAGAAAACTATCAAGTGCGTCAAAATCTGGGAAATCATCATCCTCTTCCTCATATTTGATAACAAAGTCCTCCCAAGCTTGCTTCAACTCGTCATTATAAATTCCTGGTTCGCGTATTACTTCGTCCACCCAATATGCAATTAGTGAAGGAGATTCTTTTAGTCCCTCCTCATCAATAATTATTTCACCTGTCTTTGGATTGAGCATTTTATGATTTGAGCTCTCAATTTTTATGATCTTCATAGGTATAGGATTTTAGGTTTTTCTAAATTAACAATAAGCCCTATATATTGAATATGTTTCTGGGTATCAATACAGGCTAATGCTGTTTCAAATCTTAATTCAAAGAATATACCAAGCGGTTACTGCTTAGAGTTTCATGATTAAGTATCAAATATTGATATGTATATTCAATAATTATTATCTAATTTGGAATATAGCTTTGTAAAATTGAAGGCAAGCTATTTGCCCACTATATACTGTCATGGTACAATCATCTAATACATAAGAAATGAAAATACTTCACACATCTGACCTACACATTGGGAAGCGTCTTTATCACATTGATTTACTGGAAGATCAACTTGCATTCTTTTTGTGGCTAATAGATCTTATTAGAGAAGAATCGATAGATACGCTGGTTATTTCAGGAGATATATTTGATGTGGCCAATCCATCCAGTGAGGCTCGAAAGCTTTACTATGAAGTATTGGTCGCGTTATCATCGCTGAAATGCAAGGTTGTTATCACAGGCGGGAATCATGATTCCCCTGCAGTGCTAGAGGCCCCAAAAGAGGTTCTGAAAACACTGGATATTCATGCAATAGGTGCTCAACCAGACAGTCTAGAGGAGGCTATTATTGAGGTCCCCAGTGAGGATGGTAATCCAGAATTGATAATAGCGGCGGTCCCATATCTGAGAGATAGAGATCTCAGAAAGATGACTGAAGGAGAAGATTACGATGATCGGGTCAAAGCAATTCAGTCCGGCATTAAGAATAAATACCTGGAAATGGCTGAGTTTTGCAGATTCAAGTACCCAACAATTCCCGCCATAGCCACGGGACATCTTTATGTAAATAATGCAGTAATATCAGATAGTGAAAGAGAAATTCAGATTGGCAATCTTGCAGGAGTAGAAGGGGATATGTTTCCCGATCATTTTCGATATCTGGCGCTTGGCCATTTGCACAGGCCTCAGGAAATTGGCTCAGATTCACGAATCATTTATTCAGGTTCACCATATCCCCTTTCATTTAGTGAAAAGGATAACAAGAATCGGGTGATGCTTTTAACTTTAGATAATGGAGAAATATCACAAAAAAGCGTAGAAGTTCCCTCCAATAGAAGATTATTGAAGTATTCTGGGTCACTGGAAAAAGTAAGGGATCAACTGGACAACTACCAACCCATAGATTCTTCATTTACAACGCTTATCGAGGTTGAAGTAATTGAAGATAATTATGATCCAATTCTGATTAGTAACCTGGAATTGGCAATTGATGCATTCGAAGGAGACAATGCTTCCATCATAAAGCACCGGATTCAATTTAAGAACAAAGTAGAAGGAACTGCAAAACTTTATTCCATCACCCAACACATCGAAGACCTGAAACCCAGGGATGTTTTTATCAAAAGACTGGAGTCTGAAGACCTACTCCCAAAATCAAGAAGTATGATTCTTGACGCCTTTGAAGAGATCCTCGAATTAGTTCAAAACGAAGAATAAAACCGCGCCCATGAAAATTTTAAAAGTCCGATTCTGTAATATTAATTCCTTAAAGGGTACTCATGAAATAGATTTTCAGAGCAATCCATTGTCAACTGCGGGATTGTTTGCGATTACAGGAGCTACCGGAAGCGGGAAGACTACCATACTGGACGTAATCACTCTGGCACTTTATAACAGGATTCCCAGAATTTCTGAACGCATATCAAAAAACTCCATATCAAAGGCGGGATTATTGCTTACCCGCAATATGCCTGAAGGCTATGCCGAAGTATTATATGAATGCTCAAAGGGAGCATATCGGTCGAAATGGTCAATCAGTTCCACCAGAAACGGAACCCTGAGAGACTATGAAATGGAAATTGCGCAGGAAGGATCAGGTAAGTTAATGGATGTTCAACGGCGGGATGTACCCGATAAAAACAGCGAGTTAATAGGACTGAATTATGATCAGTTTGTCAGAGCAATCATACTGGCGCAGGGTGACTTTGCAACTTTTCTTAAATCCAGGAATGAGGAACGGAGCAAATTGCTTGAACAGATAACGGGAGGTGAAATTTACAGGGAACTTGGAAGGAAGGCATTTGAGATGAACAAGCTTCATGGTCAGGAACTTGAGGATAAAAAAAGACTAAAGGGGGATCTTGAGGGACGCCTTATTCCCAAGGAAGAATTTTCCGAATTGAAAAATAAACTCAATGAAGCCGAATCAACTCTCAAATTATTGAATAAGAACAAAGAAAGCACACAGGCTTCAATACAACTTAAGAAGGATATTGAGCAAGCAGAAAACATCCTGGTAGCTTTGTTAAAAGAGAAGGATACACTCTTTCATAAACTTGAATTATTTCAGAGTCAGTACGGAGAGAAGTTAAAGAAAAACAATGCTCTGATTCCGGTAAAAGACAAACTTGTTGAGTGGCAGCAGGAAAACAAGAAGGCTGAAGAAACCAGTCAGAGGATAGCGAAAATCGAATCTACAATTACGGAATTAAAGTCCAGGGTCAATGAGCAAAAAACCAGAATAGGTAAGCTCACAAGTGACTTCGATTCCTCACCTTTGGAGGCCTTATCAGAATTTGAAAGGAAAGTCAACGAGATTGAAAGGTTAATAGAAAGCACCTCAATCAAATATTCTGAGAGATTCGGAACATTGGAATCCATTGTAGGAAATCTTCCTTTCGAGGTTGACCTATCGGATCTTAATGATTTTAGAAAAACCATTGAGATGGAATCAAAAGAATTCAATTCCGAACTCATAAATATTAAAAGTAAACTGGGAGAAGAACTGATCCATAATCCACAGGAGAGACTTATTGAATGTAGACATGCAGCCCAAAATATAGTGTTGGTTCTCAAAGAGCAAGAGTTTATTGATCAATTCAATAAAGATCTTTCTGAGTGTCAAAAGGAAACTGAAACTGTTGAAGAGAAGGCAGCTAAGTTGCCGCAGCTAATCAAAGAAAAAGAGAACCAGGTTGATAAGTTAAAGAGTAGTCTTGATCGCCAAATGTTAGAACTCGATGCGAAGAAACTATCGGCCAGCCTTGAAGATCACAGGAATCATCTGAAAAATGGTGAGCCATGCCCTTTATGTGGATCAACAAGTCACCCTTATTCCAAAATCGAGAAGATTGAAATAGATGATTTGGAAATAGAGGTCCGTAAGCATCAGGATGAATATCAGGAAGAATATGGAAGGCTTGTAAATATGAAAGCACTGGCGGATTCATATGAAACCAGGAAGGCGGAACTTGCAAAAAAGAAGACTGAACTGAGTCAGGATATCAATCAAAAGGAATTATCAAGAGACTCATTTTCCGGCAAACTCCCACAAAGATATCAGAAGGGAAACCCAAATGAGATTAATGAAGTACTAAAGGATCACATTAAGGATCTTGAAAGATATTCGTTGGTTCATACAACCGTGGATAAACTTTCCGGCATTCTCGAACAAGTTAATATGTGCATGGACGTTAATTCCGAAATTCTACAACACAAAGAATCCAGGAACAAACTCTACGATGGTCCGGATTCTCAAAAGGAGATTAGAGAGTCAAGAGAATTATGGACATCGTTAACGAGCGATATGAAAAACAGTGAGGATGCAAAAAAGGACTTCAAGAATGAGCTTGAAACGACTGTTGCAAAATCAAAAACAATATCTGTGCTGATTTCACCGGTAATAAAATCACTTCATTACGAAGATGAATATTCGGCCATCTCCGATCTATTATCATCCGAGGAGGCAGCCCGCCTTTACAAGGAGGAGTCGGATCTGAAAATGCAGATCAATCAAAGTGAAACCAAGGCCAGACTCATTGAAAAGGACCTTGGCAAACAAAAGGAGCGTGATACGGAAACTAGTATCGAAGATCTCCAGGATAAGGCAAATGAAATTCAAAGCCGGGTGATCACTGAGCAGGAAAGCAGAGACAACCTACTAACAAAAAAAAGGCAGCAGGAACATTTCCTTAAGAGCATTGCTGAACTAGCCAAGGAAATTACATCGCTGGCGGAAAGAAATGAAAAATGGAATCTGCTTAATAAGTACATTGGGGATGCAGAAGGTAAGAAGTTCAGTACATTTGCTCAGCAATTGACCTTGTATCAGCTAATAATCCTAGCTAATCGTAGGCTGGCACTTTTAAACGACAGATATCAGTTGGATATTCCTGAACAGGAAGAAGATGATAGCTTAAGCATCATTGATACTCATATGGGAGACCTTCGGAGATCTGTGAAATCACTATCCGGTGGAGAGACCTTTCTAATCAGTCTATCACTTGCATTGGCTCTTTCGGATCTTGCGTCCAGGAATATCGAAATTCAAAGCCTGTTTATTGATGAAGGATTCGGCTCACTGGATAAACTAACACTTGATCAGACCATTGACACCCTTGAGAAACTACAATATGAGTCAGGAAGAAACATAGGTGTCATTTCTCACGTAGAAGCAATGCAGGAAAGAATCACTACCCAGATAAAGGTAAGGCAGAATGGCCAGGGTTACAGTTCGATAATTGTACAATGAGTTTTTAGAAAATAAATTATTCTATTTAATCGTTTTGTGGCTGAGTATGACTCCTTATCAAAATTGTTCCTATAGCAGGGAAAGTGGATCTAATTAGAATCAACTAGTAATTATCATTGTTAATACATACATTTGAAACTTCTCTGTCAAACAGTTGCATTAAGTTTAATGGAAGCCCCAACTCTAGTAAAACTTTGCTTTTTCGTTGATCAACTTGCATTAGATCGACATACGGCATATTCGCGCTGGAAGATTGAGCTTTCCACCTTTATTATTAGAAGAAAAGATCATCAAGAATTGGAAGGATTCATTCGTTCTCCCATGAGAATAAATGCGAGATATCTAGATCTTGAATTTATTCAATTCTACAGTTTCTTGAAATCTATTAAGTATACAATTAGAGCCCTATGAATATAATCAAACAAAATCCTTTTCGAGTGCTTGGATTGCTTGGCAATTCAACAGAAAGAGAATTGCAGAAGCAAATCGGGATAATAAAACGATATGCAGAAATAGGTAAATCGAAATCATTTGACTATGATTTTGAAACAATAGGCACTCTGTCCAGAACATCTGAATCTATTCAATTTGCAGCCTGTCGAATAGAACAAGCCCCTAAAAAACTGCACTATTCTTTGTTCTGGTTCATCAAAGCCAATCAATTAGATGATGTTGCTCTAAACAATATTCAAAGTGATAATATTGAAAAGGCTATTGAGATTTGGGAAAAAACCCTCAAAGA
>CAZURA010000188.1:0-9143 GCA_964622985.1 uncultured Bacteroides sp.
GGCGGTTCAATTCTCCCATTCGGAGAGAGTTCGAATCCAGCCCCGTACCCTCCACTACGTATCACATCGAAGTCGTCTCGATAACGGATCAGCCCGTGAGGGCATCAGTGCGTCCAACGTCCCCATCCCCGTCAGATCCCAAGCCGTCCAGCGCATCTCGCCGCTCCCACCGAACTCGGAGCCTGTGGTCTGCCCGGCGAAGCCTGCGCCGCCCATCCGCCGCCTCCCGTCCGGATTCTCTCTCCGTTTCTCCAAAGTCATGAGGCCAGCGTGCGCAGGCCCGGAAGCTGATCGGTTCGGGATTCGCCAGTAATCACAGAAGAATGGGGGGCGTTCGGAGCCTGGTGGTCGGCCTGGGCCATTTCGAGAGACGCAATGTCGTGTTGCATCACCATCGAAGACTGCTTTTCACTAATTCGGTCCGCTGCTTCCTGGAGGCTGCTTCATGAAGAGCGCCATGTACTTGAGCAGTTCCAGGGTTTCCCCACGGATGATCTTGGCATCGGATTCCGTGTGCAACACGTCCCGATGCTGGTAGGCGTTCCGAATCTCATCTGTCCAACGGCGCAGCTTCGATGTCAGCTCATCCGCCTGACGAAGAGAGCGCATGGTGTCAGTGGGGTGCCTCTCGATGAAGAACATGAACGCGCCTGCTGTGGCCTTGTCGAAGTACTCCGCCGATCCAATTGGGATAGGCTGTCCCCTGGCATGCAATGTCATGGATTCCCCCGGACAGAGCTCGACCAGGGTCTGGCAGAGAAACTCCTCTACTGCCTTGAAGAACTGAGCACACAGGAAGGCGAAATCCCAATACTCCCCCTCCTCTTCGTCGGACTTCGTGTTGGTTCGTAGGAGCGCCACGTTCTGCCACGCCCACTCGCCACTCTCTACGAATCGGACTACGCCGTGGTGGCGCGAGATCCGCTTCCAAGCTTGGTTCCCGAGTTCCTTTCTCAAGCTACGGTTCGTGGCCTCCCTTGAAATGGGCTTAGAGAATCCATGGGCTCTCAGTGCCTCCGCCGTCAGACTGCTGCACTGGTCCAGCCGCATCTCGAGGAGACGGAGTTGGAGTTCCGGGAGTTTCTCCTCCACGTACTTTGATCCCTCTTCGTCCCAAGTCAGTAGCCGTTGCAGTCGCTCGAGGTGCTTGCCCGCTTGTTTGTGCAGCTCTGCATCGACCAGATTGCCCATGCAGTCTTCCCGTGTCCGGTAGTCACTCAACGCAGTAATGGCGTGCTTGACAGCGGCGAAGACACTTTGCCCCTCAGAATCGGTCAAACGAAGAAGCGTCACAGATGCGGAACCAGGTGTTCGCTCCCCGGAGGCTCCGTTATCCCGAACCTCGTCGTCGAGTCGCTTCTGAAGGGAGCCCTCGGCTTTCCGCAAGAAGCGATCAGCCTTCCTCAAAACGTTCCAGACAGCGTCACTGCTATCTCGTTCGAGAGACTTCTTCATCTCCGAAAGCGCGGCTTCTACGTCATCTGGATTCGAAGAATGCCAGCCAATCATAAACCAAAACGCATGGCGCTCCGGGACCAGGTCGCTTTGCTTCAGTAGGGCCGCAGCGAGTTCGAAGCGCCGAATGTCAAGGTAGGCTCTGACAAGCGAGTAGTAGAGCTGCCCTCGGTCGAAGTCGTCGTCTTCCTGCTCATAGACAAGGTCAGACGCGTCCTGAACGAGCTGGACAGAATCGGGGGTGTCCTGCTGGACCAACCTTGGGATGACGCTACCAACGTAATACCCAAGGTACGGAGCAAGACCTTCCGAGTCACGATACTCGGGCAGGAGTTCGGACCAGAAGATATCCAGAGCGACCTCAGGTTTCACCGTCACCCATTCGTAGAACCAGCGGACCCTATTCCCCTCCCGCTCGGACTTGTCCTTCGCTTCCTCAACCTGGGTTTCGTAGTCTGCCAGGTAGGCGATCCGGTCAAGTGGAGGGTCTCGCTGCGCTTCTTGCCCAGGAGATTCGGCCTCCAGCGAGTAAGCTCTCAACCACTTGAGATATGTGCCCCAGTCTTCCTTTCGGATGGAACGCATCAAGTGCACTGCTTCACGGTAGTCGCTGCTTCTCCAGAATGTTGCTACCTGTTCGATGCCCCTCAGGAACCCCTCTTCGTTGCCCGTGCTATCTGCGTCCATCATTGCCTCCGGTGGCTTCCAGTTCCTTTGCCGGAAGCACCCATGCTTGCGGCATGTAGATTCGGCCAATCCTCTAGCAACTCCGCGACATCTACGCCGAAGCAGGCCGCTGTCTCTCTAAGCTGCCCAAACAGACGCCCTCTGTGGGCGTCGCTCCCCTTCAGTTTCGGGAACACCACGGCCGCACGGAATTCGTTAGGGTCCACCTCGAGGCTGCGGAACCAGCCTTGCATGTCGGTGGCCTGGAGCAGGAACTCCCGGTATAGGACGGCCTGCGTGATGGCGTGGCGGTAATATTGGCCCTGGCCCCCGGTATCGACCTTCAGTTCCACCACCCAAGGAGTTGTCCCGTCCTTCATGACGGCATCGATGAACCGGGCCGGCGCGTTCCGCTCGCTGCTGTAGAGCGCGGGAACCTGCAGGGGAGGCTCATCCAGAGGGACGATGGGCTCGAGGGGATTGGGCAATCCTTGAGGCTGCACGGGCACAACGGTCGACCCACGCCACACAGCAGATTCCAGCAGGTGCTCCTTCTTGTGTCTGCCTTCCCGAGTATCCAGCTTTGCCCGTTTCCTGGCGAATGACTCGACCCAGCCAGCAGCCTGCGACAACGTGGCCAGGTTCACTGGTGTGTGCTTCCTGCGGTCAACGTCAGTCTCTCCGTATCGGATCGTCGCCGCGTGGTCCTTCTGCGTGCATACCTGCCAGCCGCCGACTCGTCCGGACCAGAAACCGGAGGTCACGTTCCGGTACCAGCGAAATGCAGGGACGCTGGTCTGCAGCAAGGCCTGGAGTTCCGCTGCCGGAGAGGGCAGAGATGTCGGACGAGATGCGAGTGCCTGCGCCCAATCGTGTGCCCGTTGCAACGGCGCGAATGTCGGGCCGGAACACCTCTGGGCGGAGCGTACAACCTGACCGCCAACGATGTCATAACGGACGATTTCAACTTCAACACAGCAACAGGAAGCAGCCAGCGTGGCCAGCGCGTGGGCGACCTTCTCAGGGATATCGCTCGGCACGTACACGGCCAGACGTCGTTCCTGCGGATGCTTGTGGATGACCCAGTGGACCCCGTCGACCACCGCATTGCGGATGTCGTCTTCCTTCTTCTCGTTTGCGACGAAGACGGCAGGCCCCACGTCGTAGCGGTCGCAGCGGATCACCTTCGATGAGATGTGCAGGTCGGTCAGGTCCGCAGCCGTCTGCGGAGATTTGCCGGCTGCAGTCAGGATATTCCCAAGATCTTGTCGTGTGACCATTGCTACACCTCCCACCACTCGCCATCGTCGTGGAGTTCCACCGCTGCCACACCATCGAGCACCTCATCGAACCTACCTGGACCGAAGGTGTGCATGGGCACGACGCGTCCTGGTCGGATGGCTGCGACCAGGCGCTTGATGTCATCAATGCCGGCGTGGCCGGAGCTGTGGCAATGGATAGGCTCCAGGTTGTGCCGTTCGAGGAACGGCCGAATGGCCCCATCGTGTGGTGGTCGCAGGTATCCCGACCAGAGGGACCAGACGATGCGGGCATCCGCCAGGCAATCGGCCTCCTCCAGTTCCTTCGCCATGCTGGCTCGGAAGAGGAAGACCGCCTTCGAGGCAATGTCCTTGAGTCTCTCTGGATAGATTCGGGCACAGCCCAGCCAGTTGACGCGGTCGAACTCCTCAGCGTTCTTGACCTGCAACCGCTGCCAGAAGGGCACCCACACGCGGTAGTTGGGCAAGCCGGGCTGGGGGATGCTAGACCGCCCCGTAGCCGCGGCGATTGTGGCTGCGTAGAGGTCGACAACCAGGATCCGGTTGGTCCGCTTGCACGCACGGTAGACCGACACCAATCGGTCGATGTTCTGCGCAGACATGGCCACCAATATCGGCCCCGGGGCATCGCCGAAGATGCCAACAAGTTGCTGCTCCACTTCGTTTTCAGTCGCACCGATGGCTCGATGTTCGCCGGCCGGCGCGATGACGGTCCCCTCGGTCAGCAGCACGTCAACGCTGACCGGAGGTTCCCGGGTCAGCCTCTCGAATAGAGATCCCTTGCGGCCGTGGCCCCGGAAGTCTCCGGTGTAGAAGAACCGCTTCCCGTCAGCCTCTACCAGGAGCGCGTATGCGTCGAAGGCGCTGTGGTCCACCAGGTAGGGCGTGATTCGGAAGGGACCGATGTCGAACGGCTGCCGGTCAACCAGGTAGCCCGTTGCTTCCCGGTCGAACTCACCGGCACCGAAGAATGCACCCTCCCCGAGAATCCGATGTGCCGCCTCTCCGATGTAGAGAGGCACCCCGGGCTTGGCCCGTGGCACAAGTCCCCAGTGATCCTGGTGTGGGTGGGACAGAACGATACCCAGGAGGTTGTCGTCGGCCTCGGTCAGCCCAGGTACAGGAGGCAGAAGCACGGTATCACCAGATTCGGCATCCAGGGGCATGCCAAGGTCGAGCAGGATGCTCTTGCCCGCAGCGCGCAGTTCGACGCAGCTACCGCCAATCTCGTGGGCTCCTCTGTGGATGCAGACTCTCACCCGAGCGCTCTCCTATGGCAGCAGGTAGACGAGCGCATCGAGCATGGCAACTCTGGCTGCCCAAACCCTAGCTTCGAGGGGATCCTTCGGTTCCTCGGAGTTGTACCAGGGAAGCGACCATATCCGCTCGGAGAGACGGATGTATCCCTCGGTCGCAAAGGGAGCATGGCCGAATACTCGCCGGATCCCTGGCACGTTCCCGCGCGTGTTCAGTGAGAAGAATAGATCCGGCCGTTTGACCGAGAGCAGCCTTGTTGCGGTCGCCATTCCGATCTTGTCGACGCTCTCATCAGAGCCCTTCCAGATATGAAGATACCGGGCCAAATCGTCCCTGGTGACATCCCCCTCGAGCGGGATATGGGAGAGGTATCTGCTGATCAGTCGTGACTGCTCCATCACCCTGGCCCTGTGGGCCCCTCGCATCCGTCCGAGGTAGCCCCATGAGTCGCCTCCGGGGAAGCCGAGGATACGGTGTCGCACTGCCTCTGGCATGGACGAGAATCTCGGCCATCTCCTGAAGGCAGCGACGCAGGCTTCGATCTCCTCAAGGTAGGAGTTGCCGTCACCCTGCGGGAAGACATAGATGGGCTCGTCTGCGTCGGGCGGCCTGCGGTCCCCGTGTTGCGCCGACACGAGCCTGAAGTACTCGTCCCAGGAGATGTTGAGATCGCTCTCGTCCACGACCGATGGTTGCTGAGGGGGCTGCTTCTTCTTGGGCGGTCGCGGCTGAGTCTTCTTCTCCTGCTTGTGCCAGGCTTCGTACCAGTTGAACCACTCTTCGTCATCGGCTTCCAGTCGACGAGCTGCGGACCATTCCCTCTCGATGAACTGTAGCAGCGACCGAATCGGCTCATCGTCTACCTGCCCATCGAGCAACACGTTGAGCTCCGTGTTCTTAGAGAATCCGCCGGCCGTGAAGTTGCTCGACCCCACCAGGGCTCTTCCGAGGCCTCCCTTACAACCCACAATGACTTTGGGGTGAAATAGCGGATCGGTGCGCTTGCCGCTGTTCACTCTCAGCACTCCGCGCCTCGTAGCGAGCTTCCTGAGGGCATTGGGCTCGGTTCGGGCGAAGCTGACACCGATCGCAGCACGCCTCACCTTCGAGATGTCCAAAGAGCGCCAGTGCTCGGCTTTCCCCTTCTCAGAGGTGGCCCAAGCATAGGCCATGTATAGATGCTCCGACCAATCGCAGAGTTCCCTCAGGACCTGTCTCACATCCTCAGGGTCTGTCAAGACCGCGGCATTGTTCTTGGGGGTCGTCATACGGGGCCTCCGCAGTGTTACACAATGATACGACTATGGCGGATTTTCTATGCGATTAGAAGTCTGCTGTTGTCGCCAGCTTTTCGGCGCAGATCATTCGCCGAACGACATCTCCTCCTGCTCATCCCAGCGGACGGGGACGCCTTGGCGGAGGCGGGCGACGGAGAGGCCGGAGGGTTCGGTGCCGGCGACGATGGATTCGATGAGGGCTGGGGAGAGGAGGGTGAGGTTTAGGATCTTGGCCACGTAGGAGCGATCCAGCTCGACGGCCTTGGCCAGGTCTTTGACCGAGGTGAATCGGCCGGACTCCAGCAGCTCCTTCCACAGGAACGCCCGGCCCAGGGCAGTCAGCAGGTTACGGTGGGCCGCGCTGCGCATGGCGTGGTTCTCGATGTCGGGCAGGATGATCTCCTTGCGACAGCCCCGGCGCTTGAAGTGCATGGGGATGGTGATGGTCGTGTAATCCTCCGGTACACCGCCGGCCGTTGCAGGGCTGGCAACGGGAGTCTCGTGGTCGCCGACGATGAGGTCTACCACCGACTGCAATCCCCGGGTGCGCATGGTGATCTCCAGCCGATCCGTGTAGAGGGCTACCCTGCTCATGACCAGCCGCACGATCCGCTGCTGCTCGGCCGGGAAGAGGTTGTCCCAGATGTTGTCGAAGATTTCCATCTCCCGCTGCAGATCGGCGGCTCTGCGCGGCAGGATTATGGCCTGCTCCTGCTTCTCATCCACTGCGGCGATCTTGAGCTGCAGCGCGGCGGCCCGCTCACCCATCCTGCTGGACAATGTGGACGACCGCCGGCAACTCGCCAGCCCATCGCTGGCATCGATGATCACGTCCGCCAACTGGTCGGACCGTCTGCTGTACACGAACGAGAAGGTCAGTCTGCCCAATCGGGCGGTCTGGCTGATGACCGGCAACAACCCCAAGGTCTCCATGGAGCTGGCCCGGCGCTGCATTCGCATTCGCATCGATCCGAAGGTGGACCGCCCCTACCTGCGCGATGGCTTCAAACACGATCCGTTCATGCCCTGGGTGAAGGAGAATCGGATGGCCCTTGCCCGGGCCGTCCTGGTGCTGGTCCGGGCCTGGCTGACTGCCGGCCGCCCACGCAGCTCACGGCGCCTGGGCTCCTTCGAACAGTGGACCGATGTCATCGGCGGGATCCTGGAAACCGCGGGCATCCCTGGCTTCCTGGGGAACCTGCACGAGCTCTACGAGACGGCAGACGTAGAGGGAGAAACCTGGCGGGAGTTCGTGCGGGTCTGGTGGGAGACCCACGGTGAGGCACCGAAGAAGGTGTCCGAGCTGAACGACTTGTGTGAGGAGAGGGAGCTGCTGCTGTCCGTGCGCGGCGACAAGTCCCTTCGGTCCCAGCAGACGCGGCTGGGGAAGGCCCTGATGAACAAGCGGGACCGGGTGTTCAGCGGTGTTCGCATCGTCCGATTGGGCTCAAAGGGCAAGGAGAACTGCATCCACTACGCGCTGGTGAACACCGAGCCTCCGCGTCGGGATGATGACGAACCGAAGGCGAGAACCTCCCGGCCCAATGAGAACGTCAGCGGGCAGGTTCCTGCCCAGGGTTCTCAAGCGGAAACTCCCATTGTTCCTGGGGCTGAGGCCTCGGCGAGAACTTGCGAGAACCTTTTTCAGCAATCTTCGCAGGCGCAGGCGGGTACGTCGTGCGCAGGTGTACGTGCAGGAGACGATTCTCCAGAGACGTTCTCGCAGGTTCTCGCCTCAGAAGAAAGCACTGCAGAAATGACGAGTTCCAAGGCCGGATCCTTGGTAAAAGAGGTTCCGCAGGTTCCTGCGCAGGTTCCGCCAGAAGCACCGGAAGAAGCGGCGCAGGATGTGACTCATCGGCCGGCGAAAGCCTCGGTTCTATTCGACCTGGCCGACCTCGTTTTGGACGACAACGAGCCCGCCAACCCCCGCAATCGGGATGGCGCGCTCGATAGATTCTAGGAGTAGACCATGGCCAGACCATATGAAAATGCCGAGAAACTTCTCCCCCCGGATCTCCTGAAGGAGGTCCAGAAATACGTTGGGATTCGTGGGTGCTTGCTCTGGGTTCCCGGATCGGGCGTGACGCAACGCCAGAGGAGGTGCGTCGAAGTGCTTCTTCTCAGGGACAACAACTACCACATTGCGCACATCGCCATGAAGATGTTCATGTCCGAGCGAACCGTACGTCGAATCCTGGAGCGCTACCGGAAGGGCAAGCTCCATCCCAACGTCATCGAGATCTACAACAGGCTGAGCGCCCCCTCGGACACCAGCGCCCAGGAGGAGCAATCGAACCCCGAAGACCACACCAGGAGGTGACCAATGCCTTTCGACAACATGCAGAACCAGTGCACGGCTCGCTCGAAGCGAACAGGAGAACGGTGCCGCAATCCCGCAGTCACCGGCTACACGGTCTGCTACCACCACGGTGCCAATCCGGCCAACCGAGGCGGTCGTGAGAAGGGCTGCAACAACACGAAGTCACGGGGTGGCGGTGCTCCGCATGGGAACACCAACGCCATGAAGCACGGTGCCTACGCGTCCCGACTGCCTGAGGACCAGCGCGACCGCTACGAGGAACTGCGGGAGCGATACACCGAGGTCTTCGTCAGCACCAACGCAATCGACCGCGATTGCATCCACCGCCTGGCCCTCTTCCAGGTCAAGCTGGAGCTGGCCATCGAAAACGGTGCCACCGGTGAGCCGTTGGAGGCTCTCCAGCGCATGATCCACCGAGAGCTGAAGGCGTTGCGAGCCACTCGGGAGATGAAAGACGACAGCCGCACCTCCGGCAATTCACCGGCAGAGGTTGTGGCCATGATCCTTGCGAAGGCCCGGGCGCGGGGAGTGCTGCCTCCACCGCCGGGTGAGTCGGCTAGCGGAGAGAGCAAAGTCATCTCCATTCGTCAGCCAGAGTCGGGCTGGGAAGACTGATTCGTGCAGAACGCATTTCTTTCGTCGTGGAAGACGGGCCTTGCCGGCGCACAAGCTCGCAGAACGTCGACCAGCCGTTTTCGGAACACCGCCTGGAACACGAGTTCCACGCACTTGTGCCGGGTCCGAAACTGACATGAATTTGTACGATTGGCAGGGCGCGGTCAGAGGTTCTCCAGGGCATCTTCCAGGTCCTCGTCGTCCTGGTGCACGTAGACTAGTCCTCAATCAAGCGCAAACCAAGGCGCTCTTTGCTTGAAGTAACCCGAA
>CAZURA010000189.1:0-9067 GCA_964622985.1 uncultured Bacteroides sp.
GTGGGTGGTAGCGTTTTTTATCCTTGGGTGGTACTGGTTTTTGCCCTCGTTAAAAATATTCGCTTGAATCATTAGATCGGATAAACAGAACAGCTATCCAACAACTTGAATACATTAGATATAATCACGAGAATGAAGATTTCCCAATATCCATTAGCGGTTGTATAGGGCCTCGCGGTGACGGTTACTCCCCTGAAAACCAGATGAATATTAAGATGGCTGAAGAATATCATTCTTTTCAGATATCCACATTGGCCGATACAAATGCTGACCTTGTATCAGCCATGACAATGAATTACAACGAAGAAGCTATTGGTATTGTAAATGCCTCAAAGAAGAGTAATATTCCTGTCGTGATTTCATTTACTGTTGAAACTAACGGTAAACTACCGAGTGGAGAGTCTTTGGATGAAGCAATCACCTCCCTGGACAAAATAACCAATGGTTACGTTTCCTATTTTATGATTAATTGTGCACATCCCCATCATTTCTCAGGCGTGTTGGAGCCCAATAGTAATTGGACAAGGAGGATAAAAGGTATTCGAGCCAATGCATCAATTAAAAGTCATGCAGAGTTAGATGAATCAGAAACGCTTGATGAAGGAAACAAGGAGGAACTTGCCCAAGCGTATCAAAATCTAAAATCACTGCTGCCAAATCTCAATATTATAGGAGGTTGTTGTGGTACTGACCCTACTCATATAGAGAAGATCTGTGATGCCTTGTTTAAGGGATAGACTCGGAAAAAGAGACAAGAATAAACCATAATTATTAATTCACTTGACAGGGGTATAGATGAAATTTCCAACCAAGTTCAGTATAGAAAGCGAACAACTAAGGATTCTTCTCTCTTCCTTTGCCGCAATCTCAGGCGTTGGACTACTTTCATATGCCGCCTTACCTTTCCTGATCGGTTCAACCATGGAAAGTCTTGTTTTGAATGAGGCAAGTGTTGGACTTCTTTATAGCCTGGAGTTTCTCGCTGCTGCTCTAGCATCTCTAATAGTTGCGCCAAAAATTGGAAAGATTAAACGCAAGGATTTGGCCTTTGTGGGAGCTTTTATAGTTATTTTAGGCAATCTTGCCTCTGCTTTGTGGAGTAACTATGAAATCTTGCTGGTGATCAGACCATTTACAGGTATCGGTGCTGGATTAACGTTAGCCTGTGGAAATGCTACAATTGCCAATGCCAAACACCCTGCAAAAATTGCTGGAATGATGAATGTTCTGTTTGCAGGTACGATTGTTATACTCATGTTGTTATTGTCATTCGTAAGTGAGTCCTGGGGTATTCAGGGCATCTATCTTGCCTTGGCAGCTGTAACCATTAGTTATCTTGCCTTGTTAATACGAATGCCCCAACGATCGATTAGTAATGATTTACCAACTATTCCCAGTAAAACAACCGGCAAAGTAATGTTCAGTGTTGCCGGAGTTGCAATTTTTGTAGTTTTCTTTTTGTTTACTCTTAGAGATTCCATGGCCTGGGGCTTTGCTGAGAGAATTGGTAATGTGGTAGGGTACACCACCTCTGAAATAGGTGGGTTACTATCACTGCAAGCGCTCACAGGTCTGTTTGGTCCCATAGTAGCCGCCATGATCGGTTTTAAGTATGGAACGAGATTTCCCTTGTTGTTTGGCGTGATATTCGCTGGATTGACAACGTATGCAATATTTTTATCCGCCGAAGCCCCTTATCTTTTCAGGATCTCAGTATTAGTTTGGACGGCAGGGTATTTCTTTGCTATCTCTTACCTAACTGCTTTTGCAGCTTCACTGGACCAGGATGGCCGAATTGTCGCAGCATCTGGAAGCGCACTGGTACTAGGAGTTGCTGTAGGACCTGCATTTTCAGGCTATCTTATTTCCTATGGTGGTTATGCAATGGGGGCATGGGCAACACTTGCATTGGTGAGTGTGATGACAATTGCAGTAATGGTTTCTCTGAAATGGGCGTTGAAACTCAAGCGGATCGGGAGAGATAATTTGAAATTGAACTGAAAAACGCTTCTTCACTCTTGTTTGTGCCTGTAAAATCCTGACGTTCAAATTTGCGCGGTCCAAATTTTGAAAACTTTTCACTTTCAAGATGCACAGCCTTAAGACCTTCAATGTTTACCTCTTCTGCATCCTTTATTATAGCATTGATTACTTCACGTATCTCTGCTTGTGCAGTTAGATAAGGGTCCTTAATTATTTCGTTTAGAGTAGATTCTTTGCGTATACAAGAACCAAAGATTATGGATAAGGTCACTAAACTGAGGATAATTGCTTGTTTACTTTTCATTTGGATTTCTCATTAAACTCCTTGTTTACCAAACACATTATCTGACAAGTTGTTCCTTGGTGTCAAAGGATTATGATAACATTCACAACGGAATGGAGCCATTCCATGCACCATACCTCCTCCCCTTCCTGTTCCGATACCCGGGATTCATCACCCACGTTTCCGACGAGTGTCACCCGGTTTACACTGTATTTCATAATTGTTAAGGTTTGGTTTCAGGGGCTAAATTGATAAGGGGTGGGGAGATCATCTTAAAGAACTTACGAGCTTTTGACTAAAATGGATATATTCTGTAATTTGGTTTAGAGATCTGCAATAGGTCACTCTTTCATTTGCTTCATATATTATCCTAGGGATGAATAGAAAAAAAGGTTGTGGAATTGTATTCATTAGTATGATATTAATGCTTCAATGGAATTACACTATTGATGCTCAAATTATTGATGCAAAGCTTGATTCAATATCAGCGACGGATTTCTTTGATCAAGACATCGTCAATCCCGCTTACCCTTTGAATAAAGGGCCAACTATCCATCTTGACGAAGGTCACAATAACAGGCATATATATGGTGGATTAGGCCATTTTCTTGCATTTAGAGAATTATTGAGTAAAGACGGTTATCAGGTGATCCCCTTCAATGATCAGGTTACAGCTTCAAGACTAATGGAAATAGGAATATTGGTGATTCCGTGTGCCCAGAACAAAAAGAACCTATGGCCAAAATGGTCTAATCCAACCTATTCTGCATTTAAACGATCAGAGGAAATTGCTTTAAAATATTGGGTTGAGCAAGGAGGATCACTATTTCTAATTGTTGATCATCATCCATTTCCTGGAGCAGTTCAAGAATTGGCTATGTTATTTGGATTTAAACTTTACAATGGTCATGCCTTAGATACACTCAGATACCCAAGTTATTTTCACAGGGCTAACGGTACTTTACATGAGAATATCATTACAAACGGGCGAAATGCTACTGAAAGGATAGATTCGATTATTACTTTCAGTGGATCAGCGATGAGGATATCAGAAAATGCTTCACCGATTATAACTTTTGATGAGGGTTGGTTACAGTGGCTTCCCGATACCGCCTGGATAACAGATAATATAACACCCATACCGATTCCCGGATTAGCTCAGGGTGCTTATATGAATTCTGGGAAAGGAAAGCTTGTCATTTTTGCAGATGCAAATATGTTTTCAGCACAGGATACAGAGTGGGGCGGGAAAATGGGTTTCATTAATCCCTATGCAAAGTATAATTATAGACTATTGTTGAATATAATCCATTATCTTGACGGATTGTTAGATTAGTCATCTAATCCGGCGAACCTCCTTTCTGCTGTGTCCCTGCAAGCCTAAACGATTGCATAAGGAAATTGGACGCGTATAAATTCCCATCCCGTTCCTATATCCGGGGTACCTCACCGACGTTCCCGACAAAGGCCACCCTGTTTACTCCATATTTCATAATTTTTAAGATTTGGTTACAGGGATTAATGTGATGAGGGGTGGGGAGATCGGTTAACAAATAGTTAACTTATTCACAGAAAACATTATAGTAATGCGAGTGTTTCTTCACTATTGTATTAATACATCATAACAATTTTAGCACTTCATCTGTCATTATGAGAGTTTTCAAACATTTAAGGTCCGACTGGTTTCGGTACGGATTCGAAACACTTGCAGTCATTGTGGGAATTCTGATCGCTTTTGCACTTGAGAACTGGAGCGATACACAAAAAGTCAAGAAGGAAGAGCATGAAATCCTGGCCAACCTGCTGTACGATCTTAGTGACGCGAAACAGCAATCCTCATCGATAATAGATGTGGAATTGAAATTAAAGGAGAATTTTGTCTCAGCCCTGAATCAGAATTCAACAGGTGATTCTTTGCACTATGAGTTCTATTCTGACTCCATTTTCTATTATTTGATATGGAATATGGAAATGGAGGTTCCGATAATTAATTCATATTCAGATATTAAGAGTACCGGAAAAGCCGGGTTAATTACAAATGAACAAATTCGTCAACGATTTACCAACCTGGAATTGAGCATTAATAATCTGCGCAATCAGGTTGACGATCGCCTGAGGGTTCAACAACTTCGCATAGACGAAATTGCAGTCTATGATCTCAATTATGTAAGACTAATCTCCTTCAGAAATTCTGAAATCTCAAGCGACAATGAACCAGAGAATGCATATCACAGCTTACTGGCAGATCAAAGGATCAGAAACCTCATTGCCATTAAGTTGAATTTAACCAACGCAGTGATCGGGTACAGACGGGCTCTCGATAATGAAATAAAAAGCTTAATCACCCTGCTTGAAGATGAAATAGAGGGTTTTTGACCCTTTTAAACTGCTGAATTCAAAACATCATGACATTATTATAGCATATGATTCGGCTATTTAGAAAAATCTGACATCAATTGATGTCAGAAAATAACTACGGCGTGTATATCCTTTATGCTTCAGGAGAGATCATCCTGGTCGTTGTAGGGATCCTGCTGGCACTTCAGATCGATAACTGGAACAACAACAGAATAGATCGCGTAAGTGAACTAAGTATTTTAGAGGAGATCCATGCAAACCTGACACTGGATCTGGAAGATTTTGAAATAAATTTAATGCATTTTCAGACGAGGGTGATCTCAAACCGAACGCTTCTGGATGTGATTAACAGTGATGGTGCCTACCATGACTCACTGGGCTACTTCTACTTTTATCTTAGGTTATTTCCCCACTTCACACCTAACCTAAGCGGCTACCTTATGTTGCAATCCAGGGGACTGGATATCATTTCAAACGACAGTATTAGAAAGGCTATTAGCAGCTTATATGAAACGAACTATAACCACATAAGGGCTTTTGAAAGGGACCGCTACGAATATACTTCAACAATCCTGGAACCTGCCATGGCTTCCTATAAGGGTACCAGGTCACTATCAAAAGATCTCGTCCCCGAATCCCTATTATTCAATACCAGAATCCCCTATATAGCTTTCTTCCGCAACATGGAGCATTTCGATAAGTTCAAAATGGATACAGAATTGCATGGCATCATGAAGGACGTGGAAGATATGTCAGCTTACCTGATTCGACTGCACTCAGCTGTAAAAACCCGGGTCCTTGAATTAAGTTCCATGTTGGGAGAGGAGTTAAAAGAAACCCATTAACATTTATATGCAAGATGAGAGTTTTCAAACATTTAAGGACCGACTGGTTTCGATATGGATTTGAGACTATTGCTGTTGTGGTTGGTATTCTGGTGGCTTTCGCACTTGATAACTGATGACAGGCTGAAGAAGAAACTTACAGGCTGGTCAGGGATATTACAAAATGCCCAGGAAGATTACAATATTCGACTACAATTATATAGTTTCATCCTCATACCAGAATTCATTAAACACTTTACCTTGGCCAACGGGGATCGGTATTTGGATTTTTCCAGTTGGTCCGATTCATATGCTGTCCCATTAAGAGGAAAGTCACCTTTCGAGCACAATGCCTCTGATATGAACCTGCTGAAATTTGAAAACATATTATGGGTTCACAAAGTAAATAATGATTTTGTCAATCTTAATGAATTGAACATGAAGGAATATATTGAGGAGACTCTGGAATTGATAGAGTTAAACATTAATTGACCTTAGGTTTATTAAAGTTCTAAAGCATATAAAGACAGAATGGTTACGGTACGGGTTTGAGCCTATGAATCATTGGAACTCCATAAAGTCAGGAACCGGGTGGTTAATGTGATAAGGGGCGAGGAGATCGGATAGCAAACCCCGGGATGTTATGGATTCTGTTGACTTAAGTACAACTATTCACTAAATTGAGAGTGATGCCCACAAAGTGCTTACATGTACTGGATACCCTTTAACTAAACCCAATATAGTTATGAAAACAACAGTTATCTTTTCTCTGGTAATTCTATTTTTCTTGTCGAATCTAATCGTAGCCCAGTCTGAACTCCAGTTGGTAAACTTGGGTGACTTTACAACGACTGATGGAGCCATTATTAAAGACTGTGAGATAGGTTATAGAACGGTTGGAAAACTAAACTCTGATAGCAGCAATGTTATCTTATGGCCTACCTGGTTTGACGGCACAAGCGAGAGTATTGTTAAATACAACCTTACAAATTGGATTGACACCGCCGGATTTTACATTATAGTTATTGATGCGTTAGCAGACGGAATTTCATCATCACCCTCAAACAGCGTTGATTTTCCGGAAATTACAATAAGGGACATGGTAAACTCTCAATATAAATTACTTGTTAATCACCTAAACATTAACCAAGTATATGCTGCTCTGGGTGTTTCCATGGGAGGAATGCAGGTTTTTGAATGGTTGGTCGCCTATCCCGATCTCATGGAGAAAGCGATTTCTATCATTGGCACCCCCAAGCAATCCTCATATGATATATTCGTTTGGCAGGCACAGGCTGATTTAATAAATGAAGCCGGCTCAACTGAAGAGGATATCAATCTGACAATGAAAAGAGTCTATGATATATGTTGGATGAATTGCTACACGCCATCATATTTTGTCAGAAAAATCAAACCTGAAGAAATGAATAGATGGAGAGATAACTCATATAATCATATGATGAATTCAAAGGATTATTTAGCCCAGGTGAATGCAATGATCACCCATGATGTATATAAAAGCGCTTCATCTAATCCGGAGAATATCTCAGACATAATCAAGGCTGAAGTGCTCATTGTAGTCTCTCTTCATGACCACCTGGTAAATCCTACCAGTTCAATTGAATTCGCTAAACAGTTAGATTGTGGATTAGTTGAGCTTTCTGGAGACTGCGGGCATGTTGCTGTGTGGTGTGAAGCAGATAAGATAAAAGAGGCCACATCGCCTTTTCTTAAATGAATGGGAGAAAATGAAGAGAAAGACAGATATTTCACATGCACTCCCACATTTGAATCCTGGCTTAGTCCAGGAAATAATGGCGGCTGCTATAACAAAGGAAATCCCCCAAGACACCAATATACTAAGAGAAGGAGAGTACGTAAAAGTAATTCCAATAGTACTGGAAGGTCTAATCAAGGTATTTACCAGACATGAGGATAAGGAACTACTGTTGTATTACATCAGACCCAATGAAAGTTGCATCATGTCATTCGCTGCCAGTTTAAAAAATGAACCCAGCAAAGTGTTTGCTCTCACAGAAGAGCAAACCACTGCCTTGCTACTTCCTGTTGATAAGGTTATTACGTGGACAAAGCAATTCCCTGATATCAACACCTTGTTCTTTCAGCTTTACAACCAACGTTATAACGAATTGCTTAACACGATACATCATGTGCTGTTTGACAAGATGGACAATCGCTTGTACAGTTACCTGAAAGAAAAGGTGGCTTTAACAAACAAAAACCCTTTGAAGATATCGCATCGTCAGATTGCAATTGAATTAGGTACTGCACGGGAAGTGGTTAGCAGGGTAATGAAAAAACTTGAATATGAAGGAAAACTCAAACAACACAGTAACGGCATTGAAATATTGTAGTGGTGACTGCAGTCACTGCACAGGAGCAATTTTTTGAATATTCTTGTGAAGAAGAACCATGAAGAACAAAACAATAAAATTCCTTTTCGTTTGTTTGGCCTGCATTGTGTTGGTCACTGGCATTGTTCTGGCGGTTCAATTATTGTTAACCTAAAAACCTTTATCATGAAAAAGAACATGGGAACAGCTGACCGGATTATCAGAGTGATAATCGCTGTAGTCATTGCAGTACTTTACTTTACAGACATTTTAACCGGAACTCTGGGAATAGTGCTTTTGGTTCTTGCAGGGGTATTTGTACTAACGAGCCTAATTAGTTTTTGTCCGCTCTATGCGCCTTTTGGACTGAAAACATGCCCGGAGAACAAAGAAGAGTAGCCCGGCATCCAACAAAGATTATATGCAGTGGCGGCTCCCAGCCAATAAGCTGTCAGTCGCCATTGCCATCCATGTTTTGTGATGAGGAGTGAGGATATCGCCTTACCCTCCCTAATATATTAGATAAAACATTTTATCTTTGCAAGTGTTATTACCTAGGAGATATAAGTACGAAAAGAGATAATTTTAATTTTTGTTTAATGTTAAACTATAAATCATGAGTAACGGAACAGTGAAATTCTTCAATAATGCAAAAGGTTTTGGATTCATCACCCCCGATGATGGAGGTAAAGATGTATTTGTCCATCAAAGCGGATTAACCGATGAAATAACTGAAGGAGATAAAGTAAGCTATGATGTGCAGGAAGGTCCAAAAGGATTGAATGCAGCAAATGTCACATTAATATAATACTACTCTCTGACTTTCAAGTATTTATTAAGCCTGTCAATATCGACGGGCTTTTTTTTTATATGTCCCTCCACGCTTCAATGGTTGCCAGAGGGACATTAGCCACAAAAGCCTCCCCGTCCCATTCCGACACCCTGGGTACCTCGCCTACGTTCCCGACGAAGGTCACCTGTTTTATTCCGTATTTCATCTTCGACAAGATTTGGTTACTTGGGTAAATGTGGTGAGGGCTGGAGATACTTTTTATGATTTCTTTAACATTTTTGCTCAAAGTAATCTACGTTCTTTATTGCAGGATCACTCCTCTACCTGCAGAAGGATAGAATCTCAATTCATTTAGATCACATTTTATTGAAGGGACGTGTAGATATTTGGTTTTCTTTCTGCTGATCCTAATTACGCTTCTGGGGTATGCACATGTTACATACGTTTAATTAATTTATATTCAACAGGTTCA
>CAZURA010000190.1:0-8979 GCA_964622985.1 uncultured Bacteroides sp.
ATCGATCATGGCTTTTACTATCTGGAATGTGTTCTGCGGATGCACGTTGTCGTCCATAAGTGAGTGCACCAGAAGCATTTTTCCTTCAAGCTTATCTGCCAGAGCCACCATGGAACTTCCTCTGTATCCTTCCATGTTATCGCCCATCAATCCCATATACTTTTCTGTGAGGATACAGTCGTAGTTCAAATGATCGGAGATGGCGGCGGTGACAATTCCTGCTTTGAACACATCGGGGTGGAGCATGAGGGACATGCCTGCTGAAAATCCACCAAAACTGTGTCCCATAATACCGATCCGTTCCCTGTCGATCCATGGCTTACCAGCCAGATACAGTGCGGCTTCGGCAAAATCATGGGTTTCCCACTTTCCCAGTTGCTTATATACAATCTTTTCAAAATCGGCTCCATACCCCCCGTTTCCCCGGTTGTTGATATTGGCTATCACATATCCCTGTTGGGCCAGGTACTGGTGCCATCCGTTGGTTTCGAAGCTGTTATATACTCCTTGGGACCCCGGGCCTCCATATACATCCATAAGAAGAGGGTAGGAGTTGTCCGTATCAAAATCCATGGGTTTGATCAGATACCCGTCGATCTGTTGTCCATCTGATGTAGTAAATGAGAACAGCTCCCGTCCCGCATACTGGTACTCCTCCAGGTGGGCTACAACCTTATGATGACCAGCCAGGTTTTTTACCAGTTTTCCTTTGGTATCTCTAAGATCTACCTGTGATGGAGTTGTGATATTGGAGTAACTATCAATAAAATAACGGCCTGTTGGTGCCACGTTGACTCTGTGATTCCCGGGTACTGAGGTGATCTGCTTTTTCCCTTTCCCATTGAATTTCACGCTATAGAGGTTCCGCTCCATGGGAGACACTTCACAGGATAGGTAATAGAGCACCTCTTTTTCGGGATCAATGGCTTTAATCCCAATGACGTCGTATTCACCCTGGGTGGACTGCTCAAGCAGTTTCCCTTCGTAGTTGTACCTGTAAATATGTGTATAGCCGCTTTTATCGGAAATCCTGAAAAAGGAGTCCATCTTTTCCGGAAAGTAGAAGAGATGCATCTCTCCGGCAAAGAAGTCGAAAATATCGATCCAACTATCTGACTCTTCTTCATAGATCATTTTCTTCTCTCCACTGGTCACATCAAAGAGGTACAATTTAAGGTGATTCTGTTCCCTGTTCATCCAGACAACAGCCAATGTATTCTCCTTTGATGTCCAGTATATCCGTGGCATATACCCTCCTTCAGGATCGAAATCCAGCCATTTTTTGGTGCCCTCTTCGATGTTGAGCATACCCAATCTTTCTACCGGAGGCGAATCCCCTGTTTTGGGATAGGGAATCTCCATGTATTCAGGGTGTTGGCCGGAGAAGTCGGTCAACCGGTATACCGGAACCTCCCTTTCATCCGATTGCCAGAAGGCTATGTATTTGCTGTCGTAAGACCATTCCCAGGCCTGAACCAATCCAAACTCCTCCTCGTTGGCCCATCCGAAACGACCATTGTAATATTTATCTTCTCCATCGTGAGTGAGCTGACTGTGTTCTCCGGAGGCCAGATCAAAGACAAAGAGATTTCCATCTTTTCCGTATCCCACTTTCTTGCCGTCAGGGGAAACCTCAGCTGTGAAAGCACCCTCCACGACGAGTTTCATGCTCTGGTTCTTCAGTGAATAGTAATAGTAGTCGGCATTCCCTGAGTATCTCCATATCCGTTCGAAACGGGTTTGAAACAGCAGGTACTGATAGTCTTTGGTCCACTGAAATGAACGATACCTGAAGGATTCGTCACTGCCTGGAAAGGTGAAATCCGATTCACTGAATACCAGATCCTCTGTTTGCTCTTTTACATCGTAAGTCCAGATCTGTTGGCTCCGGCCCTCCCTCTTTGTGAAGGAGAAGCGGTTTCCATCTTCTATCCAACGGACACCTGAGGGTCCACTCTCACCTCGAAGGGAACTCCCTGCAAAGAGAGCTTCACTCAGAGAGCCATACTGTTTTTTCTGAGCTGATATTGAAATGGTTACAAGCACTACAAGGAGTGCCAGGATCATTTTCTTCATTTGACGAATTATTATTTGGTTAAGTAGATGGCAAATCTAAAAAAAAAATGATCATAGGAGCCTATCTATCCAATACCTTCACGGCATTCTTATGGAGGATCATCTCCAGTTGATCATTGTTCAGTTTTAACGATTGCATCAAAGTAAGTAAAGGTAATTGGGTATTATCTGTTCCATACAGGATCTTTGTTACATGCTTCTGCAGGAACAGACTGGATTGGCGATGGTGCCTGTTCATGGCATTGTACCCGCTGTAACCTGAGATATCGCAATAGAAATTATCATACATTTCCAGCAGGCGGTCAATGATACCAAAGCTCTTTATCGCACCCTTCTGATGTTCAAACCTGGGATGTTGAAAAGAGCTGATGCTATTCCAAAAACCTGGTCCGTGCCCGATGAAACGAATTCCAGGAAATTGTTGGATCCTTTTTTCGAGGAGGTCAAAATCAAAGAGGATTCCCGGGAAGTGTACCTGATTCCTCTCAATGCGGCTCTTCAGGATTCCTGTTAATTCAGCGAAACGGGTAATGTAATAGCGACTGACTCCATTAAATTTATCGTTCATCATTCGCTCCACGACCCATGGAAAGAAGCCCTTTTTCTGCCGGATATATTGTAAACGGGGATCTTCCATATGGAATACCATGGCAAAACCGAGTTGTTCCACTTGGGTTAGATAGGACTCTATGAGGGGATCCTCCCATTTCAGAGAGACTTTGAGTTCTCCACATCCCTTAATTCCTATGCCGGCATAATGTTTGAGTAGTTCTCCCGGATTATCTGCAGCAGGATCGGGGGCATATAAGGAGACAAAACGGTCGGGGTATTTATCAACAGCCTCAAGGATGGGTTCAGGAGGGAGATCCATGTGCAGAGTGGGAACAGGAGGAACAAGCTCTTCCCAGGTCAGGAGCCAGCTTTGAGATACCCCCTTCTTATCCATGGAGCGCAGGATCTCTTCAGGACCAAATCCCCCCAGACCAATATGCATATGCGTATCTATTATATTCATCTTTCTCTCTGATCTCCTTCCAGGTGCAGTATCTCATCAACGATCTGACTGATCTCCCTGGCTCTGGTTATAATCATCACATGGGAACCTTCGTCCACAAGATAATCATACTCCACGTTTCTTATGGGGATCGTATGGTCTTTATCCCCATGAATATGGAAGATCTGCTCCGGGTATTCTATTCTGTTCCAGTTAATGATCATATCCACACTTCTCTTCATGTAGTGCGGGTCCTTGGCTTTGAGCATTGCGTTGAACGTATCAGCCTCCTTTCTTCCGTCGGGTTCAACTATTCCATGCAGGATCCTGGCACCTCCTTTGATCACCCTTTTGGCCACGATCCGGTTGATTCCTATTTTTTTCTGAAATGTGTATCTGCGAGGTAGCTCAGATGTACATTTTGCACTTGAGATGATAATCGTTTTTATGGGGTGAAGGGTGTCACAGAGTTCAGTGCATATCATACCGCCAAGAGATACACCCAGTAGAATATAGGGAGAGGAGGTGTCAATCTCAGGTAAAAAACGATAGGCATAAGAGGGTAGGGTTTCCCGTTTTTCAGGTGTGGGGAATGCCATGCGGACCGTATCATAGCCTGATGGGATCTCCAGGTGTTTGAATAACCTGTAATCGGCACCCTGACCTGGAAACAGATAGATGATCGTATCCATATCCGGATCAGTTCTTCCCCATCCATATAAGGTCGTCAGACATAAAGATGTTATGTAAATAATCTTCAGCAAGCTCTGCACTCTCAATAAATATCCAGGTCATGGCCCACAAATACCTCACCGGAGTACTGAGCCTTGATCTCTTCGAGCAACTCCTCCTCCGTGCTCCCCCAGTAAAGAATATGGTATAAGATAATCTTACCCGGCTTTGATAGATTGGCCATGTTTGCAAGTTCGAGGGTGGAAGTATGGTGTGCTTTATGATACACCTTCCAGGGTTCTGATTTTGTATCAAAACCTGCCTGGCTGTACACCTCATGAACCAGTATATCTGCTCCACGGGCATATTCAACCACTTTGTCAGAAGGCATGCAATCTCCTGATATCACAATTACCTTATCGGGCGTAGTGAACCGGTATCCCCAGGCGTTAGGCCATGTCCCGTGGGTCACAGGAAACGCCTCTACCTTTACCAGGCTATCACGATAGACAACACCCTCTTCGCTAATCTCATGGCACTCTACTCTCCATCCCTGGTCGTTGGTGGGTTCCGATCCGTATACCCGGTATTTGATATCTTCCTGATAGGCTTTCAGGATATGATCGGTCATCGCTTGTGATCCCACCGGCCCGTAAAGCCTCATAGGGATCTTTCTACCCATCACCCAGGGGGTCAGTACCAGGTCGGGATAGCCTGTGGTGTGGTCCGAGTGGAGGTGGGTGAGGAATGCGGTGTTGAGTCTATGCATCTGTAGTCCCTCCAGGGTTCCTCCATATCTCGGTGTCAAGGCTGCTGCCCTGCGGATCAGACCAGGACCAAAGTCGATAATATAGGGTGTATTGTTCACCAGCAAGGCAAGGGAACAACCCGATTGGTGGGGTGACGGGTTGGGATTCCCGGTACCCAACAGGACCAGTTTTGTGATATGAGAATCAGAATAATCGCGCTGTGCATGACTATTCTGCATCAAAACAATAATCAGCAGTATGGAGAGTGTTAAGGAGCGTTTCATCCCATTTATTTTTATGTAGCGACTATCGAGTAGAGTTTTTCAGATCGCTGCACTCCATGATCACCCTGGCATAATCTATGCAGTATTGCATGTCGTTCTCGCTAAAATGTCCTGCAGCGTATCCGTGCTTCTTAATGATAACCATGTATTGTTGATAATGTTTGGAAGCCGGGGTCTTGGCGAATTGTTCTACCGAGCGGATCCCAGCTTCATATACAATCCTGGCAAATACACCTCCTATACCTGTTATCCTTGACAGATCTGACAAGGTAAAGAGCTCTTTTATTCTGGCTACCGGGATACCGGTCTGTTGTGAAAGATGAAGTTGCTGATCCGGAGTTCTGACTCCCTCAAAAATATCCCTGGTATTCTTGATTTTGTATCTCTTCAGAACCTCTGTATATTCAAAGGGAATGCCGGGAAAATCTGAAAGTGGGAATGGACTGGCCTGATAACTTCCCGCCTCCCGCTTCAGTAGGATCAAGTAAGATTCAGCGATTCCTGTAATTGAAGAAAAGTATTCAATCTCCTTTTTGGATTTCAGGGCCTTTAATAGATCTCCCAGCGTTTCGATACCTGAATCCATCAGCACACGGAAACGCTCATCCATCATCTCCTCCAAGGGAGTGCGACTTGGTATCAACTCTTTAGATTGAGTCAGTTCAAAAAACCTTTGAATGGTGATCTGATATGGATCCAACCTGTACTTCTCCATATGAAGAGACTATTTTATCCCTAATAGTGCATAGGGATGAGGGGATGAGAAAGTTACTTTTCCTTTTTTTACCTGGAGATCCTGACCGGAGTAATACTCCAGCAGTTGAGCTTTCTCTTCAAAGATTTCTCCTACCTCAATGGACTTTTCTCCAGGTTCCAGATCGAGTCCCACCACTACGCGATCGGTATAACCTGCACCGCTAAAGCTTCTGGTAAAAATGTAGGGAGCCTCAGATAGCATCTTGTGCTCACCTGCACCCACTGAAGGATGATCGCGTCGGAATTGTCCTAATTTCTGGTAGTGCTCCATCACCTCTTCAATGGAATATCCGTTCCTGGATGCTTGGGTTTCAATTTCCTCCCAGTTCATGAATCCCCGCAGATTGGCATCCCCCTCTGTACCGGGAATAATAAGCTCCCGGCAACTCTCATCTCCGTAGTAGACCTGGGACGCTCCGGGGGCTAATAACAGCTTTGTGGCTGCTTCCAATGGCTTAGTCCTCTCCCTGTCAAAGGGACCTCCATCATCATGAGAGGAGATATAGTTCAGCACGCTTTTTCCTTTCAATTCATTATGAAGCAGCTCCGAATAGGTGGAGAAGAGGGTTTCATAATGTTGATTGGCGCTGGATTTGAAATCAAAATTGATTAAGCTATGGATGCCGTGGTTAAAAAAGTCCACTTCCCGGTCGCCAAACGAGTAATTCCTACCCGTGGTAATGTTATATCCATAGACCTCTGCCACCATATAAAATTCGTTACTATCCAATACCTTGTCAGGATGCTCCTCTTTCCACTGCTCAAACGCTAATCCGGCCTCTTTACCCAACTCACTCCACACCCCTTCTTCCGTATGTTTTGCTGTGTCGAGACGGTAGCCGTCAATACCGTATTTGCGGATAAAATCGGTGAGCCATTTAATGATATAATACCGGGGAGCCCTGGGATGACCTGTACGTTCAAAGAAATTGTCCAATTCCTCTAACTCCTTTTGAAGCCGTCCTTCCTTTTCCCATTTCTCCATGAGAGAGGGAGGAAGATCTACCGGTCCATTGGATTCGGTCCTGATATCCGGGAGATTTTCCACCAATGTGCAGGTAACCGTAGTCTCATAACTCCGGAAGTCACATTTGGGATCGGTCCGGACCCACTCTTCCGGCCATACCGGATCCAAATCCGTAACGGGTCCGGTGTGGTTAATAATAACATCCATAATGATCCGGATTCCATGGGTGTGAGCTGTTTCTACCAGGTTCAGCAACTCTTCTTCAGTGCCGAAGTTGGGATCAAGAGAGGTCCAGTCTTTTATCCAGTACCCATGATATCCGTAGGTTATTCCTGTACCCTCATCGGTTCCTCCGTGAATCTGTTCAAAATAAGGGGTCATCCAGATGGCCGTAATTCCCAGTTCATCAAAATACCCCTCTTCAATTTTCTGGATTATTCCTGCTATGTCCCCTCCTTCAAAACCACGCAGCTTAGCAGTTGCACCGCTCCGGTCAAAGTTGACGTCATTGGTGGGATCCCCGTTATAGAACCGATCGGTCAGCAAAAAATAGACATTGGCGTTCTCCCACAAGAAAGGTACAGCCTCATTTTCTTCTTGAGCTGGGGTTCCTGATGTACAGGACCCAAAGATCCCTAGTCCCACGAAAACCGCAGCTAAACTAAGTATCAGATACTTTTTCACCTTCATTATTCCTAATTTATGTTGTTGTGTACACTGTTTATTCCATTGTCAGAATCACTTTTCCTCCCGACATGTTCTGTTTGTAAATGGAGATACCCTTTGCAGCCTCTTTCAGCGGTAACGTCTGACTCACTTCGGAGCTCAGGGCATCTGGTAAATGCTTTTTCACTCGATGGATAAACCTGAGCTTAAAGGGAATGCTTTTAGCTTGTAACCAGTTACCCAGCTGAAATCCAATGATCTGCTTCTCCTCTTTGATCAGATCACCCGGATCGATATTCATGGGACCACCTGATAATCTGGCATATGCGATTAAAGTCGTCCCCCGAGGAGCCACCCTGAGCAGGAGGGAGGTTTGTTCTCCCGTAACCGCATCCAGAAACAATGTAGCATTCAGCTCACCGGACAGTTGCCTCAAATCCTCTTCAAAGTTAGTACTTCCACTATGGATCACATGAGTAGCTCCCATTTGTTTCAATTCAATCATTTGCTCCTCTCGCCTGACGATATTGATCAGGGGGATCCGGTACCGGTTGGTCAGCCTGATCAGCATCTTACCCAGAGCGCTTCCGGCTGCATTGTTGACTATGGCCGGGTGATTACCTTTTTTTGCAATATGTAACAGTGCCATGGCTGTCATGGGATTGACCAGCATCATGGCTCCATCCTGAAAAGAGATAGTCCGGGGCAGGGGTACGGTGCGCAAAACCGATGTTTTCATGAAAGCAGCCCAGGTTCCGTCACTTCCCGGATCGGGCGTACACGCCACCCGCTTACCCACCCTCAGATCAGCCATCAACCCTCCGCCTGATTTTACTACGATTCCGGAGCCTTCCAGGCCGGGGATAAACGGATAGTTACGCCCCAGGTAATTACTGGAAAGTAGTGCCAAATCTGAAGGATTGACAGGTGATGCTTGCATTCTTACCAACACCTCACCATGTCCGGGTTGTAGTACAGGAACTGACTCAGATACTACCTCTTTCCCGGGTTCATATTGCCTCAGGGCCTCCATCATTTCGGGTATCTCTTCCCGCTTCACACTGTTTCCAGCCATTATTTCTATAGTTATAGTTTTCCTTTTAATTCACTGTACACGGTGTCGAACAGATCCTCCTCCTCTTCATTCATCCTGAATACCTGTGAATGAGGGATATTCCAGTGACCAAGTACCTCCTGAAGCATCTGTTCCCTTACTATCCAGAGTTGGACTATATCACTCTGCATTTCCAGGTATTTCAACGTGCTATCCCAACCCAATCCTTTCAGCTCCATCGGACCCACTTCATCGATAATCACCAGTTGGTCTTGAGAGGAGACACCCTCACGAATCCATGCTTCTCCTAGTTGAAAAGCCACCGGATTGAAAGAGAATCGCCTGAAATTCATCCAGCCTTTTCGAGCTCCCAGAGTTGCCAGTGGGATCTGTTCGCCATTTTTCACATTGATCAGCGTAAAGTCCGACCGTACTCCCTGTTGAAATGATCCCGGGGCTATGAAACCTGAAACGGTGATACTTTCCTTTTTAAACTGTTCTGCCAATCGGGTTACCAACGTGGTTTTACCTCCGTGAATTTTTCCTGTAATCACATAGATGCGGGAATGGGGATCAGTCGCTCTCATATACCTGGACATAAAAATAGATAAAAAAAGCAGGGAACACTACGCTTCGATTTATGTTACTCCTGTTTTCGTTATCGGGACACCCAATAACATCAAAGTCCTATACCGTTAAAACAAGTGATTGCCCATCCTCAAGTGTCATCCTGGACAATTCCGCCTGATGCTCTGCAATAT
>CAZURA010000191.1:0-8896 GCA_964622985.1 uncultured Bacteroides sp.
TATACATATTTAGTTCGCCTTTAAATCCCCACCTCGCGGACTTTCACGGCGCGATTACAGTATTATGACTGGCAAAACGAGTACGGCCATGGTAGCCGGGGACTCAAGCCTGCCAGTGCGGAAGAAGGAAAGGAATACGGCGGTAATTCCTGGGGTGCCGGACTGGATGGCAGTAATGTATACCAGTTTGACGGTGAACAAAGGTCCTATTCGGATCAGGGTGATAACCTGAACCGGTTCTATCAGATGGGACAAACGTTTACTAATACATTGGCGCTGACCGGGGGGAATGAGATGGGTAATTTCCGTTTTTCAGCTTCCAACCTGGATAATAAAGCGGTGGTCCCCAATTCCGGGCTGAACAAGAAGAGCTTCAGCATGAATGTGAACGGGAGATATTGGGACAAGCTGACCGCCTCTGCGAAAGTCCAGTATTTCATTGAGGATGTGGACAACCGTGCCAGGCTCTCCGATGCACCGGGTAATGCCAACTACGCTGTGGGTCTGTTGCCACCGTCCATAAACGTGGAGGATCTGAAAGGGACCACGGATAAGCAAGGCGCCGAAGAGGATGGAACTGAATTGATGCACCAGTCCAGTATCTATCAACAGAATCCCTGGTGGGCCGCTTACCAGTTTGAGACACACGATAAAAGGGATAGGATCATGGGTTCAACGACTCTAAGGTTCGACTTTACCGACTGGTTATTCCTGCAGGGTCGTATGGGTATGGACTGGTACACTTCAAAACGTACTCAGATCACACCCTACGGTACCGCTTACAGCCCCCAGGGTCAGATGAATGAAAGATCAATCAGGCAGAGAGAGACCAACATCGACTTTATGCTTGGTTTTGACAAGAACTTCGGGGATATCGGGATCAACGGATTTTTCGGAGGCAACCAGGCGAGGAGACATCGCGAAGAAATTGGTGCCAGCGGTTCCGTGTTTAATATCCCGTTCTTCCATGATATCAGCAACCTGGCCAATATAGGCCCGATTCATGGCCTTACTACTTGGGGGATCAACTCCCTATACGGATCGGCAGAGATCTCCTTCAGAGATTTCCTCTTTGTCACCGGTACTGCGCGGGAAGACTGGTTCTCTACCCTGGATGGACGGGGACTTCTCTATCCTTCCGTGGGTATGAGCTTTGTCTTCTCCGATGCCATATCATTGCCTGAAGCCATCACGTTCGGTAAAGTCCGGGCATCCTGGGCACAGGTGGGTGGAGGAACCGGCCCCTACCAGACCAACCTGACATACGGCCTGGTGGGCCAGGGACATATGGGACAGGCATTGGGTAAACTTTCCCAGGGCACTATACCTAATTCTGAACTGGTACCCTTCACATCCACCGAAATGGAATTCGGAGCAGATATCAGGCTCTTCCAGAACCGGTTAGGCCTTGATGTGGCTTACTATACCCGGACCACTACGGATGATATCCTGAACGCCTCCATCTCCCAGGCTTCCGGCTTCGGCAGTGCCACGGTGAACATAGGTGAGATCACCAACAGCGGTGTGGAAGCGCTGGTTACCGGAAAGATCCTCCAGGGAGACCTGGATTGGGATCTGACCGTGAACTTTGCTTACAACACCAGCGAGGTGGTCAGCCTGGCCGAGGGCATTGAAGTGATGCAGGTAGGTGAAGCACGTTCCAGGAATGCCTATATCCAGCATCATTTAGGTAAGCCCTATGGTTTAATCATAGGATATTCTCCCAGAACGGACGACAATGGTAACACGGTCTATGATGCCAACGGATTACCTTTGAGAAGTGAAACTCCCGAAATACTGGGTTATGGGGTTCATCCAATCACATCCGGTATTACCAATGCAATTTCTTACAAAGGAGTTAATCTGAGCTTCCTGATCGATATAAAACAGGGAGGTGATATTTATGCAGGTACCAATTCAAATGCCTACGGCAGGGGATTGCATGTGAATACCCTGGAAGGACGTGAAACAGGGATCGATGTTTCCGGGGTAGATGAGGACGGTGATGCATTCAACTATCATGTTGAAGCAGAAGATCTTCAGGACTACTGGGGAAGAATCAGTGGTTTTGCCTCTGAATTTGTGGCTGATGCCTCGTTTGCCAAACTGAGACAATTCACCATTGGGTATAATCTGCCGAGTTCGGTCCTCAACAAGACCCCATTCTCCAGTGTGAATATTTCGGTGATCGGGCGTAATCTGGCGGTTCTCTGGAAAAATGTGGAGAACATTGATCCGGAAGCCAACTATCAGACCGGAAATGCACAGGGACTGGAATGGTTTGGTGTGCCGCAGTACAGAACCTTCGGTTTTAACGTCAATGTCAAGTTTTAACTGCAACCATATAGAAATCAAATGATAAAATGAACGTTATGAATAAGCTATATAAATTTGTAACCATATTGTTTGCAGGGATGATTCTCTTTTCCTGTGACACTGATGAGCTGAAGGATTTGAATATCAATCCCAAAGCTGCGAATGAAATCGACATGGCATACCTGTTCACTTATACTCAGCTGCAAACCTGTGGCGAAAGGTATGAAAACTGGAGGACGGTATTGATCTACTCTTCCACCATGATCCAGCACTTTGCCACCCTCCCCACTTACTGGTGCGGTGACAAATACCTCTACAGCGCGAGCTATTCAGCAGCTCTTTGGGAAAGGGCATACAGAAACTATGTTAAAGAGCTGGTCTGGCTGATAAATGAGTTAGGTGAAGATCCGGAAGATGTGAATAAACTTTCTGCCGTAAGGATCTGGAAAGCAATCGCATTTCACAGGATCACCGATCTGCATGGGGATATACCCTATTCTGAGGCAGGACTCGGCTACCTGGAAAATACCTTTTTACCCAAGTACGATGCACAGTCCGATATCTATGCCGATATGCTGAATGAGCTGGAGCAGGCAGCTGCAGCTTTTGATGCTGGCAAAGAGACGTTCGGTGACCAGGATCTCCTCTATGGCGGAGACATTGACCAGTGGAAAAAGCTGGCCTATTCCATGATGCTCAGGTTGGGTATGCGTCTTTCCAAAGTAGATCCAGCCGCAGCTCAGAGCTGGGTAGGCAAGGCTATTGCAGGAGGTGTATTTGAATCCAATGCGGACAATGCATACGTTTCACATACCGATGGTCCTGACGGGATCAATATGAACGGTATCGGACAGGTATTCCTGGTGGATGACAGTCCGAGGATGAGCACCACGTTCATCAACTGGATGCTGGCCCACAACGATCCGCGGATCGATGTGATTGCGCTGCCCCCCGCTTTAGGAGGACCTCATAAAGGAATGCCCAACGGGTATGATGCCACTACCATTAAAGATTATGAGGGAACCGGAGGTGATGATGTGGACAGAGATATCTATTCCTCCTATAATCCTCTCATGGTTCAGACCAGTTCCCCTATGTTCTTCCAGACCTATGCCGAGGTTGAATTCATGCTGGCAGAAGTCAGTCAGGTATTGGGGGACGATGGCAATGCTGCCATCCATTACAATGCAGGTGTTACTGCTGCCATGCAGTACCTGACTACTTTCGATGAATCTCTGGTTATTGACCAAACGGCTATTGATGATTATCTGACTGCCAATCCCTATGATCCGGCCAATGGCCTGGAGATGATCGGGGAGCAGTATTGGGCAGCCACATTCTACAATGAATATGAGTCCTGGGCCAACTGGAGAAGGACAGGCTATCCCGTCCTGACACCGACCAATTATCCGGGTAATATTACCAATGGTACTATTCCACGTAGACTGCGCTATCCTACTGGAGAAGCTTCAGTTAATAAAGCCAATTACGAAGCAGCTCTGTCAGCACAGGGACCAGATGAGTTTACTACCAGAATGTGGTGGGATGCTCAGTAAGTAGGGGGTGAAACCCAATACACTGAATTAAACACAAAATGGCAAACGAAAGTTTGTCATTTTGTGTTTTTTACATTATGTTATGGCTGTTTTCTGACAGTAGTTTAACGGACATTTAAAACATATAAGATGACTTATAGATTATTAGTAATTCTGGGGATAGTTACGCTTTTAACCTCTGCATCCTCGTATCAGCCGGAATGCGTTGTATTGGTCAAAGCCTTATCCGGAACCTACGAAGGGGGGTGTAAAAAAGGACTGGCACACGGAACAGGAAAAGCGGCTGGCACAGATACCTATGAGGGGGATTTTAGAAAAGGCCTTCCCCACGGAAAAGGTACCTATACCTGGAACAACGGCGATTATTTTACCGGCGAATTTAAAAAAGGAAAGAAGGATGGTCCCGGAGAGCTGCTGAAGAGAAGAAAGGATATGGATGATCTGAAGTTAACCGGATACTGGTTGGAAGATGAATATATCGGAGCCAGCAGATACCCCTATAAGGTAAACGAGAAGAGCATCTCCATCAGCAGGGTGAGCTTCAACCGGATAAACAGCGAAGAGCTTTACATCGATTTCAAATTCTCCCGGCGGGGTAAGCCGATCACAGCTTCCAGCTTCGAAATCAACGGGAGCTTTGGAGTGATAGAAACCCAGACCGATTATGCCAAGACAGTCAGAGTGTATGAATACCCCCTGAAAGGAGAGATCCGGTTTCAGGTTCCATCAAACGTTGCCCGGTTTACCACTACCAGTGACCCCATCGACGGATTCGTGGAATTTGAGATCAGCCAGGCCGGTCGGTGAGAGGTGACCGTTGATATCAAGGAGATGGAATAGAGGTAAAATGAAACAAATTTTCAGATTAAAAGATCATTGACTGAAAATTTTAAGCGGATGAATGTCAGATCGATCATTGTACTCCTTTGGATCCTCTCTTTTCTTTTCTGTCAATGTGGTAGAAAGAAGAGCGAAGAGAAGAAAGAGGAGATCATCGAAATGACTACTGCAAGAACACTGGGCCTTGCATACCTGGAAGAGAATAAACTTGAAGAGGCAGAAGAACAATTCTTACTACTGATATCCCTTGCCCCTGAAGAGGCCATTGGTTACGCCAATCTGGGTCTGACCTATCTCCGGATGGGTAAATATGAGGAAGCTGAAAAGCAGTACTTAAAAGCCATTGAGCTGGATCCAGATGATCCTGATATACGCCTGAACCTAGCCAAGGTATATGAGATGAGTCATGAAGCTGAAAAATCCATTGAAGTGCTGGAGGAATCTATTGAAGTGGATCCGGATCATGTTCAGACGCTTTATAGTCTGGCAGAGTCATACGGTGGATCCACGGATAAGTACTCCATGGATCAGTGGGAAAAGTATCTGGTGAAAGCGGTAGAAGCTGCACCGGCGAACATTGTTCCCAGGTTGCATCTCATTGAAGTCCTGCTCCGGAACGGAAAACCTGACAAGGCCCTCAGCCACCTGGAGGAGATCAAGTCCTTATATCCCGAATCTCCCAATGATGCGGCTGCCTACTATCAAAGCGCCCTGGAATCCCTCCATGCTTCAGATACGGAAGAAGCGCTTACCAATGTGTTAATATACCATAACTTCTTAAAGCTCACCAATCCCTATCAATCGGGTATCGCCCAGGTGAAAGGATCAACCGGCTCATCAGTGGGAATTCCGGTAGTTACGTTCAGTGAAGCGGCTCAGGTATTTCTCCAGGAGGGAGAATCCATTCTGGATGCCCTCCGGTTCACCGATGTAACTGCATCGGCGGGACTGGATGCTGTGCCTTTTAGGAAATCCACAACCAGGGAAACAGTAGAATCCCCCATCACACATATGGCGGTGGGAGATATGGACCACGACGGGGACCAGGATCTTTACCTGGGAAGTTACATGGATGATAGTTCCGGATACCAGCGATATCTGTTCAAATGTGATATGGGTAGATTTACGGATGTGACTTCAGAGGCTGGAATTATGCATGAGGGTGTGGAGTCCTACGCTCATTTTGCTGATTATGACAATGACGGCTTTCTGGATCTTTACGTGATCGCGGAAGGATCAAATATCCTGTACAGAAGTGTGAGCGAAGGAAGGTATCAGGATGTGACCCGGGAGTCGGTGTTGGAGCATAGCGAATATGGAAAGACGGCCCTGTTCTTCGATATGGATCATGAGGGTGACCTGGATCTGTTCGTGGCCGGATCAGGGCCCAACCAGCTTTTTCGGAATAATACGGACGGAACCTACTCTGAACTCTCCTCACAAACGGGTCTGGCAGGTGGCAACTATAAGAGCCGCGATGCCTGTTTTGGAGATTTTGACGATGACGGGGATATCGATCTTTTTGTGGTGAATGAGGATGCAGGCAACACGCTGTATACCAATCTGCGAGGGGGAAAGTTCAAAGACTTTACTCAGGAAAGCGGCCTGACCGGCATGCTCAGATCCAACTCTGCCACATCCGGAGATTATAATAATGATGGGTACCTGGATCTTTTTATCACCGGCCTGGATGGAGGAGCTTTCCAGTTGCTTATGAATCAAGGGAACGGAACCTTTACTAAAGACAATCAGTCACCGGAATTCTACGGAGCTTTGGAAAACAGTGTCGGATATGATGCTTCCTTTCTCGATTTCGATAACGATGGATTCCTGGACCTGCTGATCGCAGGAGAATCTCTGATACCTGAAGAATCGGGTCTCTTACTTTTTCACAATGATGGGAGCGGGAACTTCCAAGATGTTTCCCATCTCTTACCCGATGATCTCACCCATGGTCGCCAGATTGCCACGTTTGATTATAATGAAGATGGGGATACGGATATTTTTATCGCTGGACTGAATGGAGGAGTACGGTTGCTTCGAAATGATGGAGGAAACGCAAATCACCGGTTGAAGATCCGGTTGGTCGGTGTAAGAGCAGGGAGTGGAAAGAATAATTATTACGGGATCGTTGCAAAAGTTGAGGTTCGGGCAGGCGAGCTATATCAGATGAAAGTAGTAACCGAACCCGATATGCAATTTGGGCTCGCACAGCGTTCCCACGCTGATGTGGTGAGGATCTTATGGACCAATGGCACTGCCCAGAATATCTTTTCACCAGGCAGTGACCAGGACTTGATCGAGGAGCAGCAACTCAAGGGCTCTTGTCCATTTCTCTACACATGGAACGGTAATGAGTATGTCTTTGTGAAAGATATCATGTGGCACAGTGCACTGGGAATGCCCATGGGAATTATGGGTGAGCAACCTTCTTTTGCCTTCCCCGATGCATCCAGGGATTATTATAAGATCCCCGGAGAACTATTGATCCCAAAGGAAGGAAAATACTCCATCCAGATTACTGAAGAGTTATGGGAAACCATCTATCTGGATGAGGTGGAGCTTATCGTGGTGGATCACCCCGACTCTGTGGATGTTTTTGTGGATGAGAGGTTTTCACCACCCCCCTACCCGGAACACAAAATCTACCCGGTATCCGACAAACACCCCCCCCGGTCGGCTTTGGACGGAGAAGGGAACGACCTGTTGCCACTGATCTCCGATAAAGACGAACGTTATATTTCCTCTTTCGCAAAGGGCCCGTATCAGGGTATCACGGGGATGAGTGACCTTATTCTTGATCCCGGAGTAATATCCCAAACAGGAAGTCTGCTTCTCATCATGAATGGCTGGATCTACCCCACCGATGCCAGTATCAATGCAGCCATCTCGCAATCCGGTAACATGGAAGTGGTACCTCCTTTTCTTCAGGTGATGAATAAAAAGGGTGAGTGGGAAACGATCATGACGGATTTGGGATTTCCTGCAGGAAAAAACAAAACCCTCATTACCGATCTAACGGGAATATACCTGTCAGAGGATCACAGGGTACGGATCCGTACCAATATGGAGATCTATTGGGACCAGATCTATTTTGCACCATCCCCATCCAGTATTCCGGTCCGCTCGATCCGTTTGAAACCTTTGGCAGCCGATCATCACTACCGCGGATTCTCCAGACTTTACAGAAAGGGAGGGCGATACGGTCCCCATTGGTTTGATTACTCCTCCACCTCGATCTTGCCGAAATGGAGGGACCTGACCGGAACCTATACCCGATACGGGGATGTGCACAAACTGCTGAAAGCGTCAGACAACATGTATATTATTGCAAATGCCGGTGAGGAGACCACCGTAGAATTTGATGCATCCACCCTAGCACCTCTTCCGGAGGACTGGACCAGGGATTTTTTGATTTACACGGTGGGTTGGGTAAAGGATGGAGATTTGAATACAGCCACTGGTCAAACGGCTGAACCCCTGCCCTTTCATGGAATGACCAGGTACCCTTACGGTAAGGAAGAATCCTACCCTTCCGATCCTGAGCATCTGGAATATCTGAAAACATACAACACCCGAGTAGTAACCACAACTCGCTTCAGGCGAGCTATTGCCGATACCAAATAACCATTATGAATATCATCATCTCATATCTCCTCGTGTGGTTGAGTCTGTTTGACATGGCAGGCACTACAGCTTTTCCGGATGAGGATGAAAAACTATTCACCCTGCTGAAACCGGAATATACAAACATCCATTTTAACAATGAATTATATGACACCCTTGGGCACAGCACACTGCTCTATTCAAACTATTATGGAGGAGGTGGAGTGGGTATCGGGGATATCAATAATGACGGATTACAGGATATCTTTTTTGCCGGAAACCTTGTGAGCGATCAGTTGTACCTCAACAAAGGTGACATGGTATTTGAAAATATCACGGATAAGGCGGGTATTCAGAATAATGGAGGATGGTCATCCGGTGTAGTAATGGGAGATGTGAACGGAGATGGGTACCTGGATATCTATGTGACCCGGGAACTGTACGACGACAAACCAGAATTGAGGAAAAATAAACTCTATATTAACAACGGCGACAACACCTTTGCTGAGAGTTCAAACCTCTATGGAATGAACTACCCCGCCGCAAGCAGCGGAGTATCAAAAGAGGGTTAATTGCTT
>CAZURA010000192.1:0-8737 GCA_964622985.1 uncultured Bacteroides sp.
TGGATATACTTCAGGAAGAGCAATTTCTATGATCATATGCAATGGAAGGTGGACACGCTGAGGGCAGTTGACCCCGATGTCCTGATGACCGCCCACGGGATAGGTAACAGCATCAACTGGGTTTTTTCCAGCGGTTCAGACCACTGGGAGGCGGCCAGCCATGTGCAATCCTATGGCTTCACATTCGTACAGACCCGGGAACGCAACGATCCGGTGACCCAGTGGCATTCAGTGGATCTGGTGAGAGCAGGATCCAGGGGCAAGCCCTTCTGGCATTCTGAAGCCCAGGCCGGACCCTCCTGGCACGGTATGATCGGAAGGAAGAGGGAGAACGGTCGCATCGCAGAACCGGAAGATGTTCGTATCTGGAACATGATCACCTTTGCTGCGGGAGGCCGGGGCATATTATATCCCCGCTGGCGACCTCTTCTGGATGGTCCCTTGCACGGAGCATTCGGTCCCTACAGCATGGACGGCAGCAGGAATGAAAGGAGCGCAGAAATGAGCCGTGTGGCGAAATGGGCCAATGATCCGGCAAGTAAATCTCTATTCGAAGCCGCCCCTGTAAAGGGGGACCTGGGGATATTGTTTCTGCATGAAAGTGCATCACACAGCCATCTTTCCGCGAAAACTGCCGGAGGAGACTGGTATCCCCGGGCACTCTGGGGTGCCTGCCGGGGATTCCTCCATAACAACCTGCAGGCCGACTGGGTCCATCCGGATGATATGGAAGAATACCAGGTGCTTTACCTTCCTTTTCCCTTGGCCATAAGTGAGAAGAATGCTGCCCGGATAATTGAATGGGTCAGGGAAGGCGGGATCCTGATATCGGAAGGCTGTCCCGCTTATTTCGGGGGCAATCTGCATGTGGGCGAGACCCAGCCCAATATGGGCCTGGATGAACTATTTGGCGCCACGGAGAAGAATGTGGAGTTGATGCCTGATGTGGATAGCCCCTTCAGCTTTGAAGGAAGCGAATCCGTATTCATGGGTGGAGGCTATAAACAGGAATACAAACTGGAAAAAGGGAAGGCAGAGGCCAGCTATGAAGATGGAACCGTGGCTGCTGTCAGTCATCGCTTTGGTAAAGGGCGGACCCTGCTCTTAGGCACCCATCCCTCCATCCATTGCCACAAAGTCAAAGGTGGGATCAATACAGCATATTTCCTGGAGGCATTCAGGTTTGCCCGGAGGGAACAATTGGTTTCATCCTCAAATCATCTGGTTCAGGCCAGGTTGCATAAAAATGCTTCCCGGCATTACCTGTGGATCGTTAATCCTGAGCGGGAAGCCCAGGAGACCAGAATCAGGATGGGTGCCGGGCAGGACAAAATGCATTTCATGGGCTCACACTGGAATGAGTTCCGGCCTCTGATTAAGGACAATCAATTTGAAGCGCATATTCCCGGGAGGGACGTGCTGATACTTGAATTCAAAATGACATGAAAATGAAACGAATAAAAATTGGAATACTTTGCTTATTTGGCGCGCTTTCTGCGTTCGCGGCGGAGAAGCCCAACGTTGTGATTATTTACGGCGATGATGTGGGCTACGGTGATGTGGGTGTGTACGGCTCAAAAATGATTCCGACGCCGAACATCGATAAGCTTGCGCGGGGTGGTTTAATGTTTACCGACGGGCATTGCGCTTCTTCGGTTTGTTCACCCTCACGCTATGCCATGCTCGCAGGCGAACATCCGCTGCGCATCAATCTCAGTGTGATCTCCCATATGGGTGGACTTTCCATACCAACGGAGCGGTTCACACTTGCTGACCTTTTCAGAAAAGCGGGCTATCAGACCGCGGTCATTGGAAAGTGGCACCTGGGGATCGGACCCGGTGAAGAGAAGGGTGGTGCTGACTGGAACGGAGAGGTAAAGCCCGGTCCGCTCGAGATAGGCTTTGATTATTCCTTTTTGATTCCCAGCACGAACGACCGGGTCCCCTGTGTATATTTGAGGAATCACCGGGTGATAAACCTTGACCCGGAGGATCCGCTTTATATCAGCAGGAAGCCGATTACCGATAAACCCGGGAGCACTCAGTATCCCGATGGAAGTATAAATCCGGAAGCGATGACTGCCATGAAAAGTGTTCAGGGGCACAGGCACAGTGTCATTAACGGCATTGGACGAATCGGATATATGGCGGGTGGAAAATCAGCGCTCTGGGACGATTACACGATGTCGGACGTACTGGTTGAAGAGGCACGGAAATATATTTCCAGCCGAAAAAAAGATCAAGCCTTTTTCCTTTATTTCCCCTCACAGTGCATTCACACACCGCGCACGCCCGGTAAGCGATTCCAGGGCAAAACAGCGCTCGGTCCGCGCGGCGATTCCATGGTCGAGTTCGACTGGAAAGTCGGCGAAATCATGAAAATGCTGGAAGAAAACGGGCTGCTGGAAAATACGATCGTCGTGTTCAGCAGCGACAACGGTCCGGTTTATACTGATGGCTATGATGATGGATGCACCATTATGCGCAGCGAGGGTGAGAATGACCGCGGACACGATGCCTCGGGACCTTACCGCGAAGGGAAATATTCTTCTTATGAGGGCGGTACGCGTGTTCCGCTTGTGTTCAGCTGGCCGGGGAAAATCAAGCCGGGCGTTTCCGATGCTCTTGTTGGGCAAATGGATTTTCTCGCCTCTTTCGCTTCCTTACTCGATATTGAAATTCCCGAAGGCCAAGCCAAGGATAGCCGCAATTTGCTTTCAACGTTTACGGGTGAGTCAGAGGAAGGTGTTGAGTACCTGCTCCAGGGTTTCAAAACCCTGGGTGGACTGCGTTACAAACACTGGAAATACATTCCGGCGCGCAAGAACAAGAATCAGCCGGAACAGCTATATAACCTCGATCTTGATGCTGCCGAGCAAAGTAATCTTATCGGGCAGTATCCGGAAGTTGCACAGCATATGCGTGATATGTTAGCGAAAATTCTGGTGGCTGAAGCGATGAATGTTTTTGAATAGAGGATAGAAAAATCCTTAAACCATAGATAGTGATGGAAAAAGTGAACAGGAAAAAGATTTTGGCAGCAGTTTTGGCTGCAATGATGTGCATGGGAGTGCTTCGGGCAGAAAAACCGAATATACTCTGGATTGTGATTGAAGACACCTCACCGCATTTTATCGGCTGCTACGGCGATAAGGATGCGAGAACGCCGAATATTGACCGGCTGGCAAGCGAGGGCATTCGCTTTACCAATGCATATTCAACGGGCCCGGTCTGTTCGTCGAGCCGGTCGACCATCATCACGGGGGCGAGAACCTATGAGCTGGGAACCGGGAACCACCGGAGCTATTATCCGATCCCGGAGCATATTAAAGGGTTTCCCTTCTACATGCAGCAGGCGGGTTACTTTACAAGTAACAACAGCAAAACCGACTATAACATCGCCAACATAGGGGATTTCATTAAAGAAGCGTGGAGTGCCCAGGGAAATGTGGGGTGGTGGGACCGTACAAGCGACCAGCCCTTCTTTTCTGTGTTTAATTATAACGACTCCCATCAGTCCAGAACCATGTCTTTCACCTGGGACAAGTATGAGAAAACGGTGCTGCAAGAGCTTTCGCCGGAAGAAATCATTGGAGATGACCAGTTTTCGATGCCGCCCTTCCTGAAAGACAGTCCGGCAATGCGCAAGCAGTTTGCCCGTGTATATAATTCAATTCACCTGGTGGACAAGCGGGTCGGTGATATTCTTAAAAAGCTGGAGGACGACGGGCTGCTGGAAAATACCATTATTTTCTTCTACGGAGACCACGGTGAAGGCATTCCGCGTGGCAAGCAGAACGGAGTCAACCTGAGTTATGAGGTTCCCTTCATTGTCTGGGTTCCTGAAAAATACAAGCATCTCTCGCCCTGGGGAACGGACGGGGTGCTTGTTGATGAGCTGGTGAGCTTTGAGGATCTGGCACCGACGATGATCAGTCTTTCAGGCGGTACCATTCCCGAACATATGAACGGACGTGTACTGATGGGGGAAAATCGTTCCAAGCCCACGGATCACCTGCTGCTCTCTACGGACCGGACGGATACCGGGATTGATCAGATGCGTGCTGTATGTGACGGAAAATATCTCTATGCCCGCAACTTTATGTCCTACCTGCCGGAAGCGCGGTATAAATCATACAGCGAGATAGCCGATATAATGAAACAGATGCGTAAAGACCTGGCTGCGGGCGAACTCAACGAGCTGCAGGAGAGTCTGTTTGTCCCACGCGAACCGGAGTTTCTCTTTGACCTGGAAAACGATCCCTGGGAAACCGTCAATCTGGCAAAAGAGCCTGAGCATCAGGAACGCATAAAAAAAATGCGCAGGCAAGTTGAAGCTGAAATAGTCTCGGCGCGCGATGTTTTGTTCCTCCCGGAATACGAGGTGGAACTGGTTTCGGCGCATACCACACCCTATGAATACCGGATGGATGATACGGAATTTCCCATAGAGGAAATTCAAAAAGCGGCATCCCTTTCCGGTTTCCGAGGTGCGGATGTCGCCCGGAAACAGGTTGAACTTCTGAAGAGCCCGCACCGCGTGGTTCGCTACTGGGCGGCGATGGGACTGCTCGCTCAGGAAAGGAGCGATCTGGAACCATTCAAAAAACCCATTGCGGAGGCGATGGACGATTCATACCCGCCGGCCGCGGTGACCGCCTCGGCGCTTATGTGGATGAATTTTGAAACGAAGGCGGCAGAGAAAAAAGTTAAAGAATATTTAGCCTTCGATAACTGGTACATCAACCTCATGGCGGTTGACTATCTGCTCTACGCAGAAACAAAGGAGCCGTTTAAAGAGGAAGTTGCCGCACTGAGTTCCCGCTACAAGGGACGGGGGATTAACAAGATGCAGGAGCGTGATGTAAGCGGCGCCTGTGAAATCTTTTTCAATATTCTTTAAGTATAGATTGTGATGAAAATACTTAGTTTAGCATTATTACTTTTGTTGGCTTGTTGCCTGTCAGGCTGTTCGAAACCCGACCAAAGCCCCCCGAATATTGTCTTCTTTCTGGCCGATGATATCCGCTACGACTTTTTCGGGTACAGCGGACATCCGGTGGTGCAAACACCGAACATCGACCGGCTTGCGGAAAACGGAACCGTTTTCGAAAAAATGTACGTTAATACATCAACCTGCTGGATCAGTCGCGCAACGATTTTTACAGGAATGTATCTGCGCGGACACCGCTACGGCACGGGGGCGGCCAGTGGCCGGACGCTCGATACGCGCTGGTCCTCGCTTTCCTATCCGCGCCTGCTTAAAGACAAGGGTTACAAGGTCGGCTATTTCGGGAAATCACACGTGAAATTTGCAGAAGGTGAACAGGAAAAAATGTTCAACCAGTTTAAGAAAATCGGACGGAACCCCTATTTCAAAAAACAGGAAGACGGCAGCCTGCGCCACGAAACCGAACTGATCGGCGACGAGGCGGAAGCGTTTATCGATTCGGCTCCTAAAGATAAGCCGTTTATGCTGAACCTCTGCTTTAATGCGGCACACGCTGAAGATAGCGACAAAGAAAATCATTATCCGCACCCCTACGCGACCACAAACCTGTATACGGGGATGACGATGCCGGCACCGAAACTCAACGATCCCGCAATCTTCGAGGCGAATCCTGACTTCCTGAAGGAATCCATGCACTTGCATCGCTACAAATGGCGCTGGGATACGCCGGAAAAATACCAGCACAACATGCGGAATTACCTGCGAATGATCTCGGGGATCGATAATGTCGTCGGACGTGTCATCGAAAAGCTAAAAGCGGAGGGAGTGTACGAGAACACCATTCTTATCTTTTCCGCCGACAACGGCTATTACGCCGGAAACCGCGGATTCGCCGGCAAGTGGACGCATTACGATGAGGCCTTGCGTGTGCCACTCATTGTGCTTGATCCGCGCAATACCGATGCCTGCGGACAGGTCGTTCCGCAGATCGCGCTCAATGCTGATATTGCCCCGACCATTCTCGAATTCGCGGGAATAGAAATACCTGAATCGTATCAGGGCACCGGTCTGAAAACCTTTGTAGATGGGAAAAGTCCACAGGACTGGCGCAGCGACTTCCTCGGTGAATTCTGCGCCGGGATTGGATCGATCCCCGATTGGGAAGGCATTCATGGTGAGCGCTATGTGTATGCCCGTTATTTCAGTAATGACTATGAATTTCTGCATGACCTGGAAACCGACCCCGACCAGCTGGTCAATTTGGTGGACAATCCCGGGTACAAAGATATTCTCGAACAGTTGCGCAAAAGATGCGATGAGGAGATCGCTTTGCGCGGCGGTGCGTTTACGGAAGAGGAGAAGTCGCCTCGGGGAAATAAAAAAAAGTAATCGGGGTGCGCTTTCGGTGTCTGCTTAAAATATAAATAAAGTTTTCTTGGAGGATGGATATGAGAAAAGCAACAATACTGTTATTAGTGATGGCTCTGTGTTCAACGGCGCATTCCGCACCGTCTAAGCCCAGGGGCAAGGCTGAGGCAGGCAAGCCTAACATTGTTCTGATTCTGGCGGATGACCTGGGTTGGATGGATGTTGCGGCTTACGCGGCGAGGGTGAGAGGGGTGGAGCGTTCGGATTGCTATTATGAGACGCCGCATATCGATCAGCTTGCCGATGGGGGCATGCTTTTTACCCAGGCATACGCATGTGCGCTCTGTTCACCCGCCCGTGCGGCACTGCTGACCGGACAATATCCGGCACGACACGGTTTTCTGACCGCATCCGGGCACACGACCGGTAGTTATTATTCGCGTAAAATGACGCCCCCCCAAGGCTATCATATCCACGACCGTCAAAAAAACGACGCCCGGAAAACCAATCCGGCCGTTGGCTTCGTTGGCCCCTCGTTTACATACGTGCTCCAGAGCGGGCAGGAACAGGACGAGCGCGATGCGCTCACCATCCCTGAAGCTCTTAAAGGCTATCGCAGTGCGATCATTGGGAAATGGCATCTCGGCGGACTTGGTGTTGAGGGCTACCAGCCGCATGATCAGGGTTTTGAGGAGATCGCCTATTTCGATCACGGCGGCTCGCATTATTTTGACTGGCAGGAGAGGTGGAAGGGTGGCGGAGTGAGCGGTAAAGATCTCGGTTTTGATTATCTGACAGACGACCTGACCGAACGCACAGTCCGCTTCATCAAGGACTGCTCAAAGAAGGAAGAACCCTTTTTCCTCTACTTCCCCGAGTTTGCCGTCCATGGACCGCGCGAAGCCAAGCCGGAAGATCTCGCCTATTTTGAGACCAAAGAGAGCCGGGGCTGGAACGGGCACTCCATGCCGGAATATGCCGGGGTTTTGCGCGGACTCGACAATTCGGTGGGGTGCGTGGTCCAGGCACTGAACGAGCTTGGTATCGCGGAAAATACACTGCTGATCTTCATGTCGGATAACGGCGGGATCGCCCGCCCAAACGCGACATCAAACCTGCCACTGCGTTCCGGAAAAGGCTCGCTCTATGAAGGTGGTGTTCGTGTACCCTTTATTGCTTGTCAGCCCGGGACCATTAAGGCAGGCTCGGTCTGTGATGTGGCGGTTGATGTGACCGATATTTTCCCGACCTTGTTGTCTCTTGTGGGGCAGGGTGATGAGTTGGGCGCACTGGATATGGACGGAATGTCGATCTTGCCGCTTTTCTCCGATCCGAAAAACAGGAAGAAGCAGTATAGCCGGGACACCTTCTTCTGGCACACCGCCGGCGGTGGATATAATGCGAAAAAGAATGAATACTCTCCCACGAAAACCTCGATCCGAAAAGGCGACTACAAGTTGATCTTTGATGACCAGGGGTATCTGGAGCTCTACAACATTTCGAAGGACCTCTCGGAAGAGAAGAACCTGGCCGAATCGATGCCGGAAAAAGCGCAGGAGCTGTTCGGACTGCTCGATACCTGGCTGGACGAGACGGTTCCGGTGAAATATCAGCGTCGTCCAAACCCGCTCTACGATTCGGCCGCCAACGCGAAAACCGCCGTACCACCTTACCGCAACCTGCGCAAGCTGCCGGTTCCTGCTGCCACGAAGTCTGCTCCCGCGAAGCAGTTACCGGTCAAGGCTGCAAGCTCGCTACAAGCAAAGGATTTCCTGGACCTGAAATTCGGGATGTTCATTCACTACAACATGGCAACATATCAGAAAGTCCAGCGGGTTGATGATAAAGGAAGGTAGAGAGTCAGAGTTCTGGCAAACAAAAAATAACCATCCATTGGAGAATGTCACTATTTCAGAAGAAGATCAAGTTAAAGGGTTTTACCCTGTTGGGTTTGTTACAATAGATAAAACTAAAATGAAACAATTTATACGGCGCAAGGGGTACTTTTTAACTAAATATGAAACAAGTAATGAACATGCTCTACCAATTTTCAAAAAGGAAAATAAAAAAGGATTACCAATTGAACTACCAAGAATAAGCATTGAAGAAGATAATTAAACTTAACAGCTAAGGTATACATTAAAAAGTCTCTCTAAGCTTTTGGCTAATCGGAATTCGAACACTTTGATGACACCATTTGGCTACGTGTAGAAGATGTTCCGAAAAGTGTAATATTTTCAGCTTTTTTGTTCCAAAAATGTGAAACTGATGGGTGAAGATAGAGATACCTTTATATCAAATTACACAAGGAATAAATATGAAAACTATTCAAATCAAAATCAATGTACTCGCAGGCCTCCTCGTACTGTTTGCACTTACGGCCTGTACAGTTGAAAAACCTGGTCCACCCAACTTTGT
>CAZURA010000193.1:0-8656 GCA_964622985.1 uncultured Bacteroides sp.
ATGGGCCACAGAAGCCGCCATCTTGCAGGAGAAATCCTCATTCACAATCACACTTTCATCGTGCCAGCCTCCCATGGTCTTATACCTGGGATCGTCTCCGGGCAGTGATTGTTTGGCCATATCCGGATCTACTTTAGAGGGATCGGCCAGCAGCAGATCCACACCTGGAAGGTCCATCCGGGACCAGTTTTTCATAAAACTCCCGGTCCACATCAGATGATGCAGGAGAGATTCCTCCAGCAACATATGCCCGCTGGACCACACTCCATGTTCGTGACACCAATCCTGTAGCTGTCCAAAATAATTCTCCGCCACCAGGTCGCTCTGAACGTCATAAAAATCATAGCGATAGCGGCTGGTTTCAGCTCCCACATCATGAAAAAGTGCAGGGATTGCCTTGTGTATGGAGTAGCCCTTTTTTGCCTCAAAGGCAGAGGGAAGCTCATCACACCACTGAACGGCCGGGACAGCCTGTTCCTTTCCGTAAATCCACGGTTCCGTAACTCCGAACTGGGGCTCATCGGTAAAAAACAGTTCCACATCCTGCAATTGGGTGCCCAACTCCTTTGCATACTTATCATGGGTAATCTCAATAAATCGGGCGATGGCTTCTTTATCCATAATGTTCACATTCCTTCTTCGGGCATTGTGACGTTTCCAGGTATCCGGATGATAATGCTCATAAAGACAAATGATCCAATCTCCTTCTGGCACCTCCCAGGTAAATGATCCTGAGTTTGCCCGATTCGTCAGGTTTATCCCATCATCCATGATAGCGACCCCCTTTTGCAGCGGCAGTGCCAGACAGGATGAAATCTCTTTTGTACCCGTTTCCACAGCTATGCTTCCATTTCCAGGATAAAAAGTACGGCAGCTCAGGACCATGACTTCATACTCCGGATGACCTTCAAGTACTCGACCAGCAGCACTTCCGCTGGGATAACCCACCTCATCATAGATCCAGATCTGACGTCCCCGCTTTTTTAATTCAGTCATGGTCTGGCGCAATTGATCAAAGAGTTCCGGATCGTTCATATAGTCCGGATTCAGCCACATCTCCTCCCCTTTGTGTCCATTGGGGCGAACACCCACATCCAGTACCGTACCACCTGCCCTACATTCATCCAGCCAATCCAACAAGCTGTTATCCTGCACTACGGAAGTGTGCGTAATGATCAGTGGACGAAATTCGGAGGGTGGATCCTGGAAGAGCTGGCGGAGTTTTTCTGCACTTTGATCCGGTTCTGTACAGGCTCTCAGACAAGCCAGGCATAGCAGGGTGAAAACAAAATAGTGTACCACTTTCATTACTTCAGAGATTTGTTCAGCAAGTTATAGCCAAGAATAATTAGGTTCAATACATAAAACGTCACAATCTTTATACAATTTGGGACAGCACCCAAAAGGCACTGCCAAATTGTACAACAATTCAGCTGTTTTGTGCATTGCTTCTCCTGGATATCTTGCTTAAGTTGTATGCTGCCAGGCAGAACCAAGCTAACTAAAATTCCGATACATGAAACCGACTAAGATTCTGACACTTATTTCCCTCCTGTTCCTATTCCTTCAGTTCACATCAGGACAATCCCAGATAACTCTAACCAGCGACCAACAAGTCATCGAGCTCATGGATCCCGACAAGGTTCTGGATATTTCGAGAGGTCACACAAAAGTATATGCCAGTCTTCGCCAGGTATGTGAGGCGGCACAGGCCAAAGGGCACGATATGCTCCGGATCAAGTACGATGCCTTTTACCGGCAATACCGGAACCAGCCGGAAACCGACCGGCTCCTGACGGTGGACAGCGATGAATACATTGAGAAGATCAAGGTCATCGGTGATTTTGCCGCGAAATACGGGTTGGGGCTGGGGCTCCCCCTCCTGAGCCCCTTGGAACTGGGATCGGGATATAACAGGCAAACAGGAAAATCCGGTAAATGGATGCATTACAAGGTTGCCAACCGGGATCCCCAGAGCGGACGCTTCCATGTAAAGCTCTGGCAACAACTCTACTGGACCAACAACAAGGGCAAATTTGACATCAAACTAAAATCGGTAAAGGCTTATGCCTTCAGGGAGGAAGCCATACCCAACAGCATGTTCAGGGCGGTATATCGAGAGGATATACTGGCGCTCGAAAAAGTGGACTTCATCCAGTGGGACATCCCTGTCACTACAGATGATTCCAGCATGGATATTGCCATGTGGGACGGTACCACCACCTCACCCCAGACGGCCGACAAAGCCAGGCGGATCGAGGTGTTCTGTAAGGGGTCAGAGGAGCTGAGTGGGTATGACCGGGTACTGGTGCTTCTGGAATACGAAAGTCCGGAAATGGCCTATTTTAATGAAGTTACCCTACCCTGGATGAAGGATATGTTTAAGCGCTACAAAGATGCGGGCATCAAGCTGGTTCACCTGACCAACGATGAGCCCCATTTCCAGGCGGACTGGTTCTACTTCAACCACCACGACAACGGACAGTTTGCCATCCGTTATTTCACGGAAGACATGGGTCAGCACTATGAAAAACAATACGGGATTCCCTTTGAAGAAAAAGACCTGCTTTATTTTGTCTGCGGGCCGGATTTTCACAGCAATTCGGTTATGGCAACGGAACATGTTCAATATGTGAAGGGAGTTTCTTCCCGGGATATACAGGAGACCTTTTTGTTCAGGGATAACTATTACAAGATGCTTAATTATCACCTGGTGGACATGTTTACGGAGGTACAGGCCTATTCCCGGGAGCTTTTTGGTGTGGATGACTGGGGGACCAGCGGACATGCCTCCTGGGCTGAAAGTCCCACCGTGGATTACTGGGATACCCGAAGCCTGCATAGGAATGCCTACAAGTATGAATACACTCCTGCTTTTGTCTGGGGGAATACCGTACAACAAGCTGCAGCAGCCTGTCACGATTATTTCAAGTGGGGAGAGTACCTCTCTCCCACCCGGAACGATTTCGCCGAGTTGGGATGGGTCGATCGCAACTATTACGCGGCTGCCATGGCCACTTCCATTGGCGTGATTAACCGGGTTCCATTCGCCAAACCGCATATCTGGGGGCATCCACGGGAAGTCTACCTGCGAAAGACAGCTGTAAATAATGCCTTTGGAGGTAATCAACAGGCTCAAAGCCTGAATTTGATCACGGGAAAGGTGCACCGGGATGTGGATGTGCTGGTGTTATATCCCATGAACCTGGTAGCCGCTGACGAACGTTTCGGATCCTGGATGACCCAGTATGGCTATTGCAACTTCATTACTGCCGAGAAATTACTTGAACTGGGATCGGTAAATGAACAGGGTGAATTGATTGTTATGGACAAAAAATACAGCACCCTGGTTTCCATGTTTGAGCCCTTGCCTAATAAAGGGCTATTGCCCCTTATGGACGAACTGGTAAACAAGGGCGGAAAAGCGCTCTGGTTTGGTCCCCCACCCATCATCAATGACCAGGGAGAAAACTGCCTGTCCAGGTGGGAAGAACTATTCGGGGTGAAATACAATGCTCCGGAGCCTCAGGGAAGGATTGCAGCAGGGATGCGGATTGATTTCAGTGGATCCATGAAGGAGATTCCACCCCAATACATTTTAACTGATTTTTTGGTGGATCGTATCTACCCATTTACGGCACAGAATGGTACCAACCCATTGGCCTATTGCGATAAGAACCTGCTGGTAGGTGCAGGAAAGGGAAATGCCTATTGTTTTGGATTCAGGCCCCGTGACGATCAGTCGGGCAGTCTGGGCTATGAAACCCGCACCCTGTTTGAGATTCTCGATCACGTAGGTGCCTATGCTCCGACGGGAAAGTTTCAGGGCATCAATGACAATACCGAGCACCAGAGCAGGAATTCAGATTACCTCTGTACCCGGTTCCCCAACGGAACCACGGTGATTGTCAAGCACTACAAGGATCACCGGGAAAACTGGGGGAGTAACAATTCCAGGAATGCAGAAGAGGATGCGGCCTGGCTGGCAGTGAATCCCCTGGATTCGGACCAGGTCCATCTGGAAAATTTCAAAGTAAACGGGCATGATATTACTTACGACGGAAGGCTGACCATGGCTTTTCGGACCAATCCCAAGGGTGAACTGATCGCTTTTGAAGGAATGAATTGTTATCAGCTGAGCCTGGACGGAAAAGTCTATACCTTCTCCGATAAGAGCTTGGAGCAGCTTGCCTTTGCCCCTTCTCAAAATGGAAATGGGATGCAAGTTTATGTCCAGGGAGAGGGATCGGTTCAAATACCCCTTCCAAGCGAGACAAATAGGAATAAAATCAGGCTTAAGGATGAACATGGGAAAAAGGCAACCTTCCAGAGCGATGAGGAACATCTGATCCTCAACCTGAACGAAAAAATCAGCGGAGGGTGGCTTACCCTCACCTGGTAGTTCGCAAGTTATCTTACACTAGAAACTTCCCTGCCATGAATCATATAAAATAACAAAGATGAAAGAAACAATGTTGTATGGATTACTTGGGCTGATGTTCATCTTGTCCTGCTCCCGGGATAAGCAGGCTCCCAATTTCCTGATTGTTTTTTCGGATGATCAGCGTCTCGAAACCCTGGGCTGTTATGATGCAGACTGTCCCATTCAGACCCCCAATTTGGACCTGCTGGCCAGGGAAGGGATCAAATTCACTGAAGGATTTGTTACCACCCCCATCTGCATGTCTTCCAGGGCCTGCGTACTCACAGGAAGATACGTTACTAGCTCCAGGCTGCACCAGTTTGTCACTCCCATGGAACGTGGGGTATTTGAACATATTTACCCCCAATATCTGAAGGAAGCCGGCTATTTTACCGGACAGTTTGGGAAATACGGGGTAGGCATCACTGAGGAACAAGAGACACTTTTTGATGTGTATGACGGTACAGCCTACCAGGGACCAGCATTCAGGGAGTATATGGGAAAGACCATGCATGATGCAGAGTGGCTGACGGTGAAAGCTCAAGAGTTTCTGGACCAGGTGCCGGAGGGAAAACCCTTCTGTTTGCAACTAAATTACAAAGAGCCCCACCCTTCTTCGAGACCTGCTCCGGAAGATGATCATTTATTGGATGACTACATCTTCAGACGCAGCCCCATGGATACGGATGAAGCTGCTGAAAAGGTACCAGAATTTGTACGAACCGGATTGGGCAATTATACAAAAGGTCAGGGCTGGGGAAGCGAAGAGGGCTTTAATCAGCGTATGCGGGACTATTTCGAAAAAATTGTCAGTGTCGACAGATCTGTGGGGCAACTGATGGAGATGTTGGCTGTAAGAGGTCTGTCCGAAAATACGGTAATCGTCTTTCTCTCAGATCATGGAACTCATCACGGGGAAAGGCACTTTGTTGGAAAATGGCGGCCCTACGATGAAAGCTTAAGAATACCCTTTCTCATCTACGATCCCCGGGAAGACGCATTGAAAGGGGTGGAGATGGATCAGATGGTACTGAACATCGATGTGGCACCCACCCTGCTCGATCTGGCCGGCATCGAGGTTCCGGAGATCATGGATGGTCTCAGTATGAAGCCCCTGATCCAGGGTAAAGATGTAGACTGGAGAAGCCATTTTTTCTTTGAGCATTATTGTTCGCCTTGTATGGTTCCCTCCTACATTGCCCGTCATGTTGGAGTCCGCTTTCAAGACTCCAAATATGTGCGATGGATTGAGGTCGCTACGAAGCCAGATTCTATCATAGAGGAATACTATGATTTGAGCCGGGATCCCCTGGAAGCAGAAAACCTGATTCGGGATCCTGCTTACGAGAAGAAAGTGGAAAAAGCCCGGAATACCTTCAATCGCTGGCGAGAAGAGAATCCATCCACCTTTCGATTTGATATCACAGGTTCACGTGCCCAGTTCGGGGCCTCTGAAGTGGATTGGGTGGAGTTCAAAGAGGCGAAACCGGCTGAATACAATAGAATCCAGGCAGAAGTAGAGCGATTGGGAGTAAGCTGGGAAGCAGCTGTCAGCGATTGGGATGTGCGCCTGGAAATTTGCACCAACGCGGTGTACTGGTATTAACATGCAGAATCTAAACAAACTCCATTCACATGAAAGCTTTATCCGGGATATCAGGCTCCTTCCTGATCTTATTCCTTTGCCTGGCTATTCAGCTTAGGGGACAGGATCGTAACCTGCTTACAAACTCCAGCAACGATGGGTTGCTGGTGGATCAGGTACTGGATCCGGGGGATTGGGTCCCCTTCCCGGTCTATTCGGATCGGGATGCCTGGAAAGATGTGTCCCAGGGCAAAGAGCATGTATATGTGGAAGCGGGAGAAAAAGCCCTTGATTTTGACTGGTGCCCTCCCAAAGCCACCGATTACCTGGATTTTGTTCGTACGGGGAGCAGGGCGAAAGCCAGCGCTTATCTCAATGCCCGCAGAACCCATCTGCGAAACCTGGTGTTGGCTGAACTGATGTAAGGGGAAGGCCGATTTATTGATCTGGGGGCGGAGGCCTATACAAAGAACACCTTTGACCCGGTAGAGCGCTGGAAAATCTGGTGCATGCAATCGCAATATCATAACGTCCCGGTAATCGATACCTGCACAATCCTATCTGGTCGTAATCTCTTTCTGAATCCGGTCCCTGATGACCTCCAGGGATGCAGTCATCAGAAATACCTTGCCCCTGAGATGATAGCGGCGCCTTAAGGAAAATTCTACCGGTTCCAGGGCTATTCCAAGCCGATTTGCTTCCGGCTCCAGAATCACATGCCGGGCCTTTGGCCAGGCAAGGCATACGATCTGGCTCCCATCCATTGACTGGACTGCAATGGCCATTACTCCCGGGGCCTCTGTGGGCTTGGCACCAGCTAACGGCACCCATTCTCCATCTTGCAAGACCCAGGTCCGCTCTCCGGATGCATCCTTAAATGGGCTGGCTGAAAGATCAAGCCAGAATTCAGGTGGAGTGTGCAAAAGACCTTCTTTGCTGTTTTGCCACCAGTATTCCAGATCCAGATCCTCCTGGTTGGGATTGATCCGTCCTCCCCTGCTCCAGCCTTCCTCCCGAGACTCAAACCACAAAGAATTACCTTCACTCCTTTTCCAGCTTACGGGCTTATTCAGGGATGAGCCGGGAAAATATAAGCTAATTTCCCTATTCCCCTGGCTTCTTCCAATTCCAATCCCCCCAGGACTCCTGCCACCGTCCACTACATCCAAAACAAGCTGGGGTCTTTCCTCCTCTTTGTACCCCACTTCCACCTTCAGGGTTTGCTCGATCTCATCAGAATGGACAAGGAACACGGCGCCGAAGGAACCACCCTCCTCCGCATACACCTGGTATCCGTCATTATCCCAGTTCCGGGCATGAGAAAGCAGTCGCCAGTCCTCCCCTTCTTTCTTCCAGATTCTCGGATTTTTCCACTCACTAAGACCGTTCACAACAACAGGCAGGAGATCCCTGCCACCCTGCAAACTGAACTCCGCTTGATTGTCCTCTGCTTCAATGAAAACAGGCAGATGGGATATAATTTTTCCTTTAGGACATGAAGTAACGACGGGTAGCCCCTTCCCATAGGTCGCACTTTCCCTCCGGGGCGTGACAGCATCATCCACAGGTCCATAGGGGAGCCAGAAGCCATCTATCTCAAATACATCGCCGGGTTTCAAGTTCAGTGTTTCCACATCCGGGGCCAGGAACAGACGTGTATCCTCCGGATAATCATTGAGCTTATGAATCTGCACCAGGGCATCTTTAAAGCGGTCCAGATAAGGCCCGGCCTGCAGGGTAACTGCCGGACCTATCCCTTCCGGGCCCTTAAATTCCCTGATAACTATGGCATTGGATCCCCATTCGTCCTTGTTGTGGTCGCCATATTTGGCAAGAAAGAAATTTTGAGCCGGTAAGGGTTGTCCCTTCACCGGAAAGGTCTTGGTGAAATCAATCTCCTGATCCTTCATCCCTGTGGCTGCCACCCGGGTAAAGCGATGTTGCTGTATGGCTGAGGTAATAGTCAGGAAACGGAAATGGGCAGTGGCATCTGCTATGAATAAGGGCTTCAGTACCTCATATCGAACTTTGAAAAAACTGCGCAGCTCGTCCACCTGGGGAGTCTCCCAGATATCAGCTGTAAGCCGTATGCTGCTGTCTGCTGTGATATAATTCATTTGAATATCGTACCAGTTGGGACCGGTACTCCTGTATATCGTGCTTTCATATTTGGTATGCTGCCACTGTCTTCCGTCGTAATAACTCAGAAAACTATGCCCGGCCAGGTTATCGTGCTGGGGTTGTCCACTCCAGAATGCCTCCTGGCTCATGGCCCGGAAATCGGCGATGGCCACACCCCCGATCCCTGCAAATTTAAAAGGCACATAGCAGGTGGTTTCTGTCACCCCGGTGGAAGAATGGAAATAATCCATCCAGGCTCCCAGGGAGGACCAGTGTTTGGTCATGTGACGTCCCCAGTTTTGATACAGATGCAGGGTGCTCAGGGTCTGCTCTTCTCCCGGCTCCAGGTAAAGCGGAAAAAAAGTCTCAGAAAAAGCAGTATCCATTGGATTGTAGAATTTCTCTTCCTTCTCTCCCCCGAAGTTTTTTGAAACCTGAACCACCAGGGGCATGGGATGATCCGCCTCATCCAACACCAGGGGGGGGGGGGGGGGGGGGGGGGGGGGGGGGGGGGGGGGGGGGGGGGG
>CAZURA010000194.1:0-1730 GCA_964622985.1 uncultured Bacteroides sp.
AATTCAAATGTAATTAAGCCATCATCAGGGTCTCTGTTATTCAGCATTTCCCATTTATCTGATAAACAATCACCATCACTATCGACCCTGTATTCTTCATACTCAACATTTACTCCTTCGCCATATGGTTTATCCTCTCCATGTACTTTCAAGTTGGCAATTTCTTCTTCTTCAATTCCTTTGTCACCCTTTTCCAGCCATTCCGATAAAAGTTTCCGATGTCTTTTAAGTTCTTTTTTATATGCCGGATCATTCACAAGGTTAAACATCATTTCAGGATCAACAGAGACATCGTAAAGCTCTTCAGCTTGTCTCTCACCAAAATAGATTTCCTTATGGGCAGCTGATAGTTGACCGGTTGCATATAATTCATGAAGATTCTTCGTATAATCCTTATTGTCTCTGTATTGAGGCTGCAGTAATATTCGATCAAGCTTGTAATTTCTTACATACCTGAATTTATCTGTTCTGATAGTACGAACCCGGTCGATGGTATGGTCCAATCGATCTTTTTGTCCTCCCACATATTTCCTTTCCTTAAAACTATCCGCAAATAAATTTTGTCCTTCGTACCAATCAGGTTGGTTTATTCCTGCCCAGGCCAGAGTCGTTGCGCTAAGGTCCATCATATTGACCAGATCGTTTCGGACCTGTTTTTTCGGCACAAATTGTTCTGGTCCCATTATAACAAAGGGTACATGCAAGCCTCCCTCAGTTGTCATCTGCTTATGTCGTAGCAGGTGATTTGCTCCATGATCGGAGAAGTAAACAACAATGGTATTTTTATCTAAACCGGCATCTTTCAAACCTTTCAGGATACTTCCTATTAAATCATCGTCAGCACGTATTGCATCATAATGTTGAGCTACAACCTCTTTATAAATCTGGTTATCCGGATAATCGGCAGGAACAGTAACATCCTTTGGATTCACTTTTCGCCCCGAATCTAATTTATTTGTATTGCTCTTTCCGCCTTTGGTTTGTATCTGACCAAAGAAAGGCTGCTTATCTTTTAGTTCTGTAAAGTCTGTTTTGCTATTTGTTGTGGTACTGTAAACAGCATTCGGGTCCCATTTAAAATTGTAATCTGTTTTACCATTATTAAAGGTGGTATAACCATTCTCTTTCATTATTTGTGGCAAAAGCTTATATCCATCAGGCAAGTAGATTGGGGTATCCGGAGGTCGTCGGGAAGAGCGGTGTTCATGTCCCCCAAAACGTATTGCACTCTGCCCAACCATCATGGCAGAGCGGCAAGCAGAACAGACAGGAGCTGGAACAAAAGCTCGCTTGAAAATTACTCCTGCATTGCCAATAGCATCAATATTTGGTGTGGCCGCTGCATTAATATGATCTCCGTAACACCCGATCCATGGGGAGGTATCTTCAGCAAAAATCCAAATAATATTGGGCTTATCCTGGGCATATCCATTTAGCAGGCATCCTGAAAAAATCAGAAGCACTAATAAGGGTTTTACGAATCGTTTTGTATACATAAGTTAATAAGTTGCGTGTTTTTACAATTCCCCGCGATTGAAGCCCTTGTGGTTCATAAATTCCCAAATGCGATCCATCCAGGTATAGCTGCCCGTGCCGGGGGCGGCCTTCCGCTGGAAGCAGTGATTGCGTGTGGCCAGCGTGTGCAGATCAGACTGAATTCCCATCCGACGCAGCTGTTCCCAACACTTTACCGAATTCATGGCGGCCACTTTATCATTATCCCCGTGAAT
>CAZURA010000194.1:1830-7178 GCA_964622985.1 uncultured Bacteroides sp.
GAGCTGCTTGCGCCCATAAGCGTCAGGTGCCCGCCAGCCGAAGAGCCCATGATGCCGATTCGATCGGGATCAAGCCCTTTTTCTTCGGCCTGGCTGCGGACGATGCGTACAGCGCGCTGCAGATCCTGCCACGCCGTCGTGTGCTTGGCCAGTCCCCCCTGCGGACGCGGTGTTCGGTATTTCATTGTTACAACTGTCATCCCTTTTTCATTGAGGTAACGCCGGGCCGGCGCCACTTCAAATCCGTCCGGGCTATTGCCCTTGTAGGATCCCCCCGAATAGATGATCTGGATCGCCTTTGTCTTGCGCTCCTTCGGCATGTGCCACTCTAGATAGGGCTGGCATTGTTCCTTTTGCACATCCGGCATCCGGCCTTCCGGCCAGAGCGGCTCCTTGCTGTAGTCACCACGCGCATCATCATTCGGATATCGGGTCATCAAATCCACTTCTGCGCCGAGACGCCCGTCAAAATTCATCTGGCGGAAAAACTCGGCGATACGGTCCATCCAGTGATCATAGGCCGTACCGTCCGCGCCCTTGTCCGGATTACCCATAAAACCGTGACCCCGATCTGCAAAAAGATGGATCTCTGCCGGAATGTTCATCCGGCGGAGCTGGCGATAAATCTGCGTGGTTCCCATGGGTGAATAGACATCCGTTCCGCCATGAAAGAGGGCCATCGGGCAGGTCATGGAATCGAACTTGAACGAATCCGAGAGCTTCACGTCGATCGCATCCCCATCGCGCGTGTTGGGACCGGTGAGTCCGTCCGTGAGCGCGTAGGCCGTGTAGATGGGAACCGCCCAGTTGATGTGGCAGGGAAGCTGATCGAGTGCGTCCACCGGCCCGTAGGCGGGCGTAAGCGCACTTGTTCCAAGCAGCACCGTCAGGTGCGCTCCTGCAGAGAACCCGAGTACGCCGATTTTCTCCGGATCAAAGCCGCGCTTCTTCGCATCGTTGCGGACGAGACGGACGGCACGCTGCCCATCGACCAACGCACTTTGATAAATAGGCAAGTCCTTCGGTCGTGGCGTGCGATACGTGAGGCTCACACAAACAAACCCTAGTTCGGTGAATTTCTTCGCTACCCGGTCAATCCACTCTGTATCGACGCAAGCCTGATAAGCGCCGCCGGAAATGAGCAGCATGCAAGCACCGTTCTTCTCCGCCGGTGCCTCATACCAGTCGAGATGAGGCATCACATGCTCCGCCCTATCGAATTCCGGCGCTTTCGCCTCCCGGGTTGTCGCCGCGATCTGATGGGCCTGGAAATCCGGAATCTTACCTTCCGGCCACAAGGCAAGCCGCTCATTGGGGGCGCCGGCTGAGTTGACAGAGACCACAAAAAAGATCCCAAGCCAAACATATCGCATCAATTTCATATTCCTTCTCTTCTTCAAGATTGCCCATTTCTTCATGTTGTTGCTTTTTATTCCAGTAAAGTGCGAATCATAATTCGGCCTCTGTTTAAACTTTGGAATCACCATTGAATTCCTTCACTGCATTAAGCATGGCAATGAAATTGGGAATGGGTGTGTTGGCCTGTGTATTATGTACCGTGTTAAAGACATAGCCCCCTCCCCTGCTGAATACATCCAGGTTATGGAGCACCTGCTTTTCCACTTCTTTGGGGCTGCCGAAGGACAATACCTGCTGGGTGTCCACTCCCCCACCCCAGAATACCATGCGATCGCCATATTTCTTCTTCAGAAGGACCGGATCCATACCGGAAGCGGATATCTGAACCGGATTCAGGATATCGATGCCCGAATCGATAAAACAGTCTATCAGGGATTCCACCGCACCACAGGAGTGTTTGAACAGCTTCCAGGCTGTATTTGAATGGACCCAGTCACTAAGTTTCCGGTAGTATGGCATCCAGATATCACAGTAGGTCTCCCGGTCACAAAAAGTGGATACCTGTGTCCCGAAATCAGTTCCGCAGAGAAAGGCCACATCGATCCGGTCTCCCACCACAGCATGGATCTTCTCCAGGTTGGAGATGGCAATATCAGTCTGCCGGTCGAACAACTGTTTCATAAAGTCAGGTCGCAGCATCGTCGACATATACCACTCATCCACGTCCCTCACTCCTTTTGGGGCCTTCAATTGAATGGCCGGCACCAGGGCAACATCCCCCAGAGCGGTTCCTCCGAAACTTGCGGTCAATGCCCGCTTATTGCCTTCCAGCATATCTGCCTGCAACTTCCAGTACTGCAGATCCTCCTCATTCACATGACCAAACTCTTCAAGGTTGTCTTCCACCCTGAGTGTTGCATCATCCACCGCGAGGTTTCGGGGTATGGCATCAAAGAAATAACTACTCCTTGGCATTTTTGCTGTGGGACCGGCGCTTTTGTCGCCCTGGGGGAAGACCAGCAGATCTCCCGCCTCATCATAACACTCCCCCATAAGACTCGGCATCAGAACGGTCTGTCCCCAAAAAGTCTTGAACTCGTGCCATCCTTCCTGCTCGATGCCGAACATATTGTAGCGGCCTTCAAGCGGGATCAGATCCGCACCCAGGATATCAAGCAGGTCTTCCTCAATCTCTCCCAGCATTTGGAAGGGTTCACTTACCTTCACGGGCTTCTTCTCCAGTCCGAAGTAATCCCTTAATTGTTCCACCACCTGCACGTGTATTCCCGTTTGCCCCGTTCCGCCGAAATCCACAGGTACTTTATCGGGCTCCTCGAAACGCAGTGCACGTTTCAATCTTTCTCGCGAATTCATTCTTTTAAGTTTGTCGTAAAATCATAGTGTCCCGACTGCAGCTCGTAAACGGCACGTCCCTTTTCTGTGCGCAGGTATTTTACTCCCTTCGCCCGGGCAACAGGGCTTCCCGATTCGGTAAGTGAGGTGGCGGATTCGGGCATATAGGTCGTGGCACTTGTATTCGGGGGAACGGTAATCGCCCATTGGAAGCTTGCACCATCCCATTTCCAATCGCTGCTGATTCGTCCGTAAACGGAATCGTAATGCCCTTTTGCCCAGCTTATGCTTTCAGAAAATTCCGGCTTCATTTTAATCTTCTTAAAGCCCGCACCATCGGTGTCAATTCCGAGCATGCTGCGGAACATCCATTCACTGCAGGAGCCATAGGCGTAGTGGTTAAAGGAGTTCATCTTCACAGGGCCGAAGCCGTCTTTTTTGGTGTAGCTGTTCCAGCGCTCCCAAATCGTTGTCGCGCCCTGCTCGATGGAGTAGCCCCAGGACGGATAGCTTTGGTTCTGGATCAAACGGTATGCCAGGTCGCTCCGCCCAATTTCGGTGAGGGTCGGCAGAAGAATGGGCACGCCCAGAAAGCCGACAGACAGGTGATAGTCTTTTGCCTTGATCCGTTCGACGAGATGCGCGGCAGCCTGTTCGCGCTGTTTTTCTGTAAGCAGATCGAAGTAGAGCGCCAGACAGTAGGCGGTCTGCGAATTGCCAGCAATCGTTCCATCCTCCCGGACAAAGCTTCTCTGAAATTCGCCCTTAATATCTTCCAATAGCTGACGATATTTCACGGCATCCTTTTTTTTGCCCAGCGCGTCTGCTATCTCGCTCATCAAGCGGGTGGAATAACCAAAGTAGGCCGTTGAGATAAGATCCTTCGGCGTTTTAGAGCCGATGGCCAGCCAGTCGCCAAAGCCGATATCCGGACCCTTCAGCCCTTTACTTTTGCAAAACTCAATAAAACGTGCCATTTGATCATAATGTTGGCTGATCATGCGAACGTCGCCGTACACGTGATAGATCGTCCAGGGGCAGATCACTCCCGCATCCGCCCACCCCGGACTTCCGTGCCCATGGAATACAGGTGCCTGGTTTCCGAAGGTGCCGGCTTCGTTCTGCGTATCCATCAGATCGATATTCCATTTGGTGAAGAAGGATGCGACGTCCATATTATAGCAACCGGAACGAATGAACACCTGTGTATCACCTGTCCAGCCCATGCGCTCGTCACGCTGAGGGCAGTCGGTGGGAACTTCAAGATAATTGGAGCGCTGCCCCCACACGATATTGCTGTGGAGCTGGTTCAGCATCGGGTTGGAGCATTCAAAAGAGCTGGTCATCGGCGCATCGGAATGAATGACGATCCCGGTAACCATCCCGGGCCTCGGCTTCCTGCTGAGTCCGGTAATTTCGACATAGCGGAATCCGTGGAAGGTAAAGTGAGGTTCCCAAAGCTCTTCGCCACCGCCTTTACATATGTAGGTGTCGGTCGCCCTTGCGCTACGGAGGTTTTCAGTATAAACCGTTCCGTCGGCATTGAGCATTTCGCCAAAGCGCATCACGACCTTCTCGCCAGCCCTTCCTTTTACCTTTAGTCGAATCCAGCCGGAGAAATTCTGTCCGAGATCAAACACAAATCTTCCCGGCTGCGGCTCGCCTAGTTTAAGCGTGGGCAATTCCTGTGTTTTGCGAACCGGAACGCCGGGGTAGGCCTGGATCAAGGGTTCTGCCTGCAAGGCCGATCCCACATTTACCGCCGACCAGCTGCTTTCGTCAAATCCGGGACGATCCCAGCCGGGGATCTCCTGCCGGGCATCGTAGGTTTCACCCGCCTGCATGTCGGACTCAAGGATCGGACCGAAGGATGCTTTCCAGGTGGGATCTGAAGCGATCACCTCCGAACGCCCGTCGTCATAATCGAGCTGCAGTTGCGCCTTGAGTCGAATCAGATTTCCGTACTGATTCTGCCCCTTTATGCTGATGTTTCCCCGGAACCAACCGTCCCCGAGAATCGCGCCCAGCGCATTCGCCCCCTCGTTGATCATCGATGTTACATCATAGCTGCGATAGTAGATGCGTTTGTGGTAATCGGTCCAGCCGGGCATGAAGTATTCCTTGCCGATCCGCTTGCCGTTCAGATGCATTTCGGCAAATCCCTGTGAGGTAACCCAGAGAGTGGCGCGATCGATCTGGCCCTTAAGATTAAATTCCTTCCTGAGGTAAGGTGAAGGCAAATAGCTTTGATCCTTTGATCCTTTATCAAACCCGATCCATTCGGCTTTCCAGTCGGCTGGTTTTAGCAGCCCCATGCTCCACTGTGCCGGTTTGCTCCAGGCGGACGGCTTGCCATCCTCAGGCCAAACCATCACTTTCCAGAAGCACTGCATCTGTGTTGAGAGTGTTTTGCCCGCGTACGCTATTTGGGTGGTCTGGCTTGACTGAAGCTTGCCCGTATCCCTTAGATCGCCCTGATTCTGCCCCAGCTTCTCACGGGAACTCGCCACTAGTATTCTGTAGGCTCCCTGCATCAGCCCCCGGTCTTCTGTCTTCTGCACTCCGGCATCAAGACGCCAGCTCAAGCGGGGCTGAACCACATCGATCCCCTGCGGATTTAACAGATACTCACAACG
>CAZURA010000194.1:7278-8531 GCA_964622985.1 uncultured Bacteroides sp.
CAGGCTCCGCCCGCGGCAATCGTTCCGCCGAGATGGTAGGTGCCGGGCGTTTTCACATCCAACACGAATTCAATGTAGCTCCCTGCTCCGGCGCGCAACTCTGCACAAACCATCCGCCCGCCGGAGGCGCTCGCGTCCGACAGCGCGTAATGGAAGTTCCCGCGAAGATTATAATCCGCTGAGGTCTGCGCGGGAATCGATTCAGCCTCGATCCAGCCGTCTGCCGGGATTTCCGGATAGCTGAACGAGAGGTGCTTTTCCAGTTTTTTGATCACGGGCATGTATTCCGGATTGTCGGCGAGGTTTGTAAATTCATGCGGATCGCTGGCCAGTTTGTAGAGTTCCGTTTCGCCCGTAATCAGGCGGGTCATCCGGTAGTCATTATCCAGCACCGACTCAAAAAAGACGCCGTCCATCTGGCTGGTCATCAGCACGGGGCGCTCCCACTCGGCATTCGGGTTTTTCAGGAGCGGAACCAGGCTGTTTCCGTCGAGCCTCTGGGGCGGCTTCGGCAAGCCGAGCAGCTCGATCAGCGTCGGATAGATATCGAGCAGGGAAACCGACTTGTTGCACACAACGCCCTCAGGAAGGCCGGGGCCGGCGATAATCAGGTTGCTGTGCGACGAGTCGTACCACGGCTTAATTTTGGACCACGCATTCTTTTCGCCGAGCATATAGCCGTGGTCGCTCCAGAGCACCACATAGCCCGTTTCAGCATAGGGACTGGCATACCACGCTTCCAGCACGCGCCCGACCTGTTCGTCGGCAAAAGTCACGCTCGCCAGATAGGCGCGCACAAACTGTTTGTCGTAGCCTTTTTCGACCAGCATCTTGTGATAGCCCTTGCCGAACTTCGCCTCAAAGCCGGCGACCAGCTTGAAGCGTTCCGGCAAATCGTCCAGATCGTCGACACGTCGTTCGGAGAGCTGCAGCGTTTCGGGGGGATATTTGTCAAAATACTCCTGGGGCACAATCCACGGCACGTGCGGACGGTAAATACCCAGCGAAAGGAAAAGCGGATCGCTACTCGACCGGATGGTTTTGATGGCCTCGCTCGCCGCTTTATAGTCGCCCATTTCAGAGGCGGGTATATCGGCGATATCCCAGACAGCGGAGGCGTTTAACTTGACCCCCACCTTTTTGAGCTTTTTCGGTGTTTTGAAGGGGGGAATATAGGTGTCGAACTCGGGCGCATCCCCGCTGTGAAAGTTTTTAGCGATACCGATGCTTTTCCAGCCGTTTTGCGAAAACAG
>CAZURA010000195.1:0-8520 GCA_964622985.1 uncultured Bacteroides sp.
CCTGGTTTATTTATCTCATTATCAACAATTTATATACAAGGAAACTTTAGTTATTTTATCACATCCGAATTTTACAAAAGAACGTGCAAAACAAGAAGAAAAGGAAGAAGATTCGATTAAGAAGGATATTCAACAATATATTGGTGAGTTAAGAAAAACTGGAGTAAAGAAGGAGAATGTCCGGTTTTTCCCGGGGCCCCCAAGTGTATTTGGAATAGCTACATCTCATGCTATGTTATTAAATCCATATCCTTTGAGAGATGAATCACACGGTTCATTTTCTTTAATTGCTCGTAAGACGGAAAATGAAAATGGCATCTATGAACAATATTTGATAAATCATTTTGATAGGGCCTGGGATTATTCTATAAAAATTAAGAACTCTTATTGGAATAACAATCAGAAAACAAAATAAAACTCCTCTAAAGCTAATTTGGCAGCTGTTAAAGCTGCGTTCAACTTATATACCTTAAACGGAAAAGATAAAGATCCTGTAGGGAGGGTTTAAAATTATTCTTTAACATTGCACAAAAAGGATTGTTGTGGATACCTTGATTTAACTGACTTTTCAGCATCCGTAGTAAGCAATTCCCTTATACTTATGATTATTCAAGGCTATGTATATGAAACCATTTCTGGACAAAGACTTTCTTCTGGATAATGATACGGCTCAATGGCTTTACCATGAAATAGCCAGTCAGATGCCGATCATTGACTATCATTGTCATCTGATCCCCGAACAGATAGCAGCTGATATAAAATTCGAGAATCTGACCCAGATCTGGCTGGCGGGCGACCACTACAAGTGGAGGGCCATGAGAGCCAATGGAGTGGATGAGAAGTATTGCACCGGAGATGCATCCGACCGAGAGAAATTCCTGAAGTGGGCAGCCACTGTCCCGGATACCCTGAGAAATCCTCTCTATCACTGGACTCACCTGGAACTTCAACGCTATTTCGGCATAGATGATCTGCTGCATCCTGGGACAGCGGATAAGATTTACAAAGAGGCTAACCAGATGCTGGCCACTGACGATTTCAGAGTCAGAAACCTGATCCGCAAAATGAATGTGGAAGTAATCTGTACCACGGATGACCCGGTAGACTCGCTGGAGCATCATCAGAAGATTAAGGAGGATGGATTCGAAACCCGGGTACTTCCGGCCTGGAGAGCTGATAAAGCACTGAATGTGGAAGAGCCCCAACTATACAATAGCTACCTGGAGAAACTGGAAACCGCCTCAGGCATCTCCATTTCCACCTTCATGGATCTGCTCACTGCACTCCATAACAGACACGATTTCTTTCATGAGATGGGATGCAGGATCTCCGATCACGGGATTGAATCCTTTTATGCTGAGGAGTTTGACCACCTGGAAGTAGAACGTATTTTTCTGAAGCTAAGGGCAGGAAGACAAGCTAATCCCCAGGAAATTATACAATTCAAGTCAGCTCTGCTCTTTGAGTTGGCAGTTATGGATCATGAAAAAGAGTGGGCCCAGCAATTTCACGTGGGAGCGATCCGAAACAACAACAGCCGCAGATTCCATGAACTGGGACCTGATACGGGATTTGATTCCATTGGGGATTATGATATGGCAAGAACCATGTCCAGGTTCCTTGATAAGCTTGATTCACAGGGTCAACTGGCTAAAACCATTGTGTATAACCTCAATCCGGTGGACAACGCCATGATGGTCACCATGATCAATAATTTCAACGATGGAGTGATCCCCGGCAAAATGCAATTTGGTTCCGGTTGGTGGTTCATGGATCAGAAATATGGGATGATCGATCAGATGAATACCCTCTCTTCCCTGGGTTTGCTCAGTCGTTTTGTAGGTATGCTCACCGATTCCAGAAGCTTTCTCTCCTACCCAAGGCATGAATATTTCAGGAGGATCCTGTGTAATCTGATAGGCACCGATGTGGAGAACGGAGAGATCCCTCATGACCGGGAGATGATCGGGGCAATGGTCAGGAATATTTGTTATCATAATGCTAAGTCCTACTTCGGACTATAATTATTTCACTCACCTTGCCGTTTTATATTTGTATTTTAGGGTGATCTTTACACACTCATGAGAAAATTATTGTCTATATGGATATTGTTGCTGGCAGGAGTACCCCTTCTGTGGTCGCAGGGTATTCGTGGCGAGATCAAGGACAGAAACGGGGACCCTGTACCTTATGCAGCTATCTTTATCAAGGAGCTAACCAGGGGAACCACCTGTAATGCATTGGGTCGTTTTTCCCTTCCCCTTCCCCCGGCCTCCTACACGATCTTCTTCCGCAGCCTCGGTTATACAGAGGTATCCAGAACCATCGAGGTTGGAGAAGAGTATACCAACCTGGAGATCCAGCTTCCTCCTCAAACTTACATGATTCCGGAAGTTCGGGTGAGTGCCACCGGCGAGGATCCGGCCTACTGGATCATGAGAAAAGTCATCGGATTGGCCAACTACCACCTGAATGAAGTCTCCAGCTATGATGCTGAGATCTATATCAAAGGAGCGGCATATATAGAAAAGCTTCCCAGGGCCATTGCCAAGCGTATTGAGAGTGAGATCAAGGTGAAAGAGGATGAGGCCTATATGCTGGAATCCCTGAGCCAAGTGAAATTTACGGCGCCAGACAGGTATGATATGCATGTCATCGCCTCGCAAAACACATTGCCGGGATATACCCAGAATGTGAATCCCATGGATTATATCAATGCCAGCCTCTATCAGCAACAGATCCAAACGGTGGTTTCTCCCCTGGCACGCAACGCGTTCTCTTATTACAGGTATAGCTTTGAAGCGACCTTTCTGGAAGGCACCTATATCATAAATAAGATCAAGGTAGTACCGAAGCGAAAAAGCCAGCAACTGGCGGAAGGCTATCTCTACATAGTGGAAGACCTCTGGTGCCTCCACTCTTCCGATCTGTCGGTGAATACCATCGCCGGCACATTACACCTCCAGCAACTCTATGCCAATGTAATGATGGATGCCTGGCTCCCGGTAAACCATAAGATCCAGGCGAACGTGGAAATAGCCGGTGTAAAAGGAGAGGTGACCTATGTCTCTTCCCTGAAGTACAGCGAGGTTATACTAAATCCAAATTTACCGGAAGCCTACTTCTCAGCCATCAACGGATTGAAAAAGGAGACTGAACCAGAAGTTGAAGAGGAAATATCAGCTTCCAAAGAACAGGAGAAGATCAACGAGCTTCTGCAAAAGGAGGAACTGACCAACAGAGATGTGGCCCGTCTGTCCAAACTCATGGAGAAAGAGACACAAAAGGATGAGGAGGGTAAAAAGGCGGAAGACCTGAATCAAACGGGCACCAAATTCTCAGTGGATAAGGATGCTGTGAAGAACGACTCCACTTACTGGAACCAGGTGCGTCCCATTCCACTTACTCCTGAGGAACATACAACCCTGAGGACCAGGGATTCCATCCTGGGACCTGCCCTGCTTAACAAGCCGAAAACGGGGAGTGTCACATCAGCCAGTAGAAGAGGCAAGCCCTCTTTTAGAAGCGTGATCATCGGAAAAACCTACGTGAAAAAGCAAGGACGTTTCAGGTTCTCGCACGGGGGACTTTTCGATATGGATATGCTGGGATACAACACGGTAGATGGAGTCTATTATGGTCAGGATTTCCGTTTGGACTGGAGAGTGGACAGCCTGTACAGGATCAGATCCCGGCTGAAGGCAGGATATGCCTTCCACCGGAAAGCACCCTTGATTACATTTAACTCGGAGCTTCTTTATGCACCCATGGCCAGGGGGAAAGTGGCCTTCAATGCAAGGTATACCTCTTCAGACTTCAATGGTTACACAGGTATACCCAAACTGACAAACCTGGCATATACCCTTCTCCTGCGAGAGAATCAGATCAGGTTGTATGAACAGATCGAAGCCACGTTGTACAACAGGATTGATATCACCAATGGGCTTGTACTGACTACATCGGCAAAGCTGGGCAGACATCACCAGTTGAACAATCACAGTGATTTCTCTATTCTTTTCAGCAAGAGGAAAGAATTGCTGATGAACACTCCTGCAGATATTCCGGAAAATGACCCGGGCCTGGCAAATAATCAAAAACTTGAAGGATTTATTCAGCTTGAGTATACGCCACAGCATTACTACGTGATAAGAAATCACAGAAAGGATATGCGGGATTCAAAATGGCCCACCCTTTCGCTCTCCTATCGACAAACATTTCCTGTCGAAGCTACAGGATGGTCAGATTTCCGTGTGATGCAATTTGGCATCCGTCACAACTGGGAGGTAGGATTGCTATCCAGGCTTTATTGGAGTCTTCAATCGGGTTATTTTTTAGAAGCGGAATCGATACATTTTTCCGATTTCAAGCATTTCAAAGCCAGTCCACTGCTCGTCGACATGGCCGGGTTCGACCAGGCCCTGATGCTGATGGATTATTACGAGGCCAGCACCAACGAATACTGGACCAGTGCCAGTGCCACACTCACTTCATCCTACCTGATGCTCAAATTCCTTCCCTGGTTCAGCGAACGTCTCTGGAAAGAGTCAGTGGGGATCTCTTACCTCTATACTCCGCAAACCCCTCACTATATCCAGGTGGGATACAGCCTGAATGAGCTCTTTTTCCTGGTTGATATAGGAGTCTTCGCAGCCTTCCAGGAAGGAAGTTACAAAGGTATTGGTGCCCGACTCAATTTCAGGTTCTAAACATTCATTCCCTGGAAATTGTTATACTTGCATAATAGATGAGAGTTACGGCATACATAGTACTATTCAGCCTGATGGTGATGGGGATTCACAACCTCAATGATACCATGGCTGATCCTGATCCTCAGGTGGAAATATCCTGTGAAAAGGAGTGTTGTAAAGCTCATGACGATTGCGGGATGGAAGAGGAACCCTCAGAAGACCACTGCTGTCCCTCCGGATGCGACTGCGATTGCTGCTATCATGTTTATGCTCTGAATTTTCAATTCATCAATCTGTCCTCAGACCTTGAACAGGCTTGCCATTACGGAGCTTATTGCAACAGTTATCAATTCGAATATCATCCCCCTCATTTTCATCCGCCAAGGTTGGGTTAACTGAGAATTAGTGAATACATTAGTTAACTACAATCTTTTATTATGAAAATAAGAACATGGATCGTAGTGAGCATGGCGTGGTTCCTGCTCAGCGATCCGACCATGGGAGCAACTACTCCCGCAGAAGATTCGCTCTCCTTCTGGGTGAACGGATTATGCGGCATGTGTAAAAACCGCATTGAGGAGGCCGCGTTAAAAACCAGGGGGGTTTCAACTGCATCCTGGGATGTGGAAGCCCGCATGCTATCTGTGATCATTGACAAAGAAAAACTCAATGAACGAAGGCTTCATTATAACATAGCCAGTGTGGGTCATGACACCAAACAACTGCTGGCTCCGGATCCTATTTATGAGGCACTGCCCATGTGCTGCAAGTACAGAGATTTTGCCACCCATGACGAAGCTAAAGGGATCACGCCCAAGCAGAAGAAGGCAACCGATGATGCAGGTCAGACACAGATCACAGGTGTGGTGTTTGAAATCAGAGAGAACGGAGAGACAACAGCACTTCCCGGTGCTAATATCTATTGGATGGGTACCTCAGCAGGAACCATTTCCGATGAAGAGGGGAATTTTTCCCTGGATCTGAAGGAAGGCGCTCATATGTTGATTGTCAGCTATGTGGGCTATGGCAGCGATACTCTTCATTTGACCGCACCTGCTGATATCGAAGTAGAGTTTTCAAAAGCCAGGATGTTGGAGGAAGTGCAGGTCACTCACCGCATCAAGCCCACCTCATTCTCATTCAATAGTGCATACAACGTTCAGAATATTAGTGAAAAAGAACTCACAAAAGCCGCCTGCTGCAATCTGTCAGAAAGCTTTGAAACCAACCCCTCAGTGGATGTCTCCTTTACAGATGCGGTCACAGGAACGAGAAAGATCGAACTGCTGGGTCTGGCCGGACCCTATGTACAGATCACCCGGGAAAACATGCCCGATGTAAGGGGTTTGTCAGCCCTATACGGACTGACCTATACCCCCGGACCCTGGATTCAGGGCATTCAGCTCAATATGGGATCCGGATCCGTGGTAAACGGATATGAGAGCATTACCGGGCAGATCAATGTGGAGCTTAAAAAACCAGAGAATAGTGAAAAGTTCTACCTCAACCTGTATGGAAATAATGCCGGACGCATGGAAGCCAATCTGAGTTCCTCCTATGCCATCAATGAACAATGGCACGGTGGAGTAATGCTTCATGGCAACATAAGACCGGTTAAGCTGGACCACAACGGTGACGGCTTTGTGGATCACCCCACAGGCAACCAGCTGATCGCCCTGAAAAGGCTCAAATACGCCAATGAAAATGGCCTGGAAAGTCAGATGGGGCTCAAAATCACCTACCTGGACCAACTGGGAGGAGAAAGCGAATTTGATCCTGAGATATCGAGAGCAGCTCAAAACTTCTGGGGGATGCGCATGAATACCCGGCGCATGGAGTCCTGGGTAAAACTGGGCAAGGTGTTTAAGGACCGTCCCTATACCAGTGTGGGATTCCAGGTAGCGGGTCTAGTACACCAGCAGGATGCTGTTTTCGGGATGAATGACTACCAGGCCGACCAGAGGAGTATTTACTCCAATCTGATCTATCAGTCCATCCTGGGAAATACCAACCACCAGTACAGGACCGGGGCTAGCTTTCAGCTGGATAGCTACCACGAATCCCTGACCATCGGAGATTTTGAGAGGTTGGAATGGGTACCGGGGGCCTTTGTGGAGTACACCTTCAACCACATGGACGTATTCTCTGCTGTGGCTGGACTAAGGGCTGACCTTCACAACAATTACGGAGCTTTTCTTTCACCTCGTTTGCACCTCAGGTATGAGCCCATCGAAAAGACCGTCTTCCGGGCCTCGGCCGGAAGGGGACAGAAGACCGCTTCCATTTTTGCAGAAAACATAGGAGTTTTTGCCTCATCACGTCAGATCCTTCTGGATGGTACCGAAGCAGGCACACCCTATGGACTGGATCAGGAGGTGGCCTGGAGCTACGGATTAAACGCCACACAGGGATTTAAGGTAGGTAACCGTGATGCTATCCTCAATCTCGATTTCTATCACACCCGCTTTACCAATCAGATCGTAATAGATTACGATTGGAACCCACAGGAGATCCACTTCTATAACCTGGAAGGCAAATCCTTCTCAAACAGCTTCCAGGCACAACTGGATCTGGAGCCGGTCTACCGGTACGATATCAGGCTGGCCTACCGGTTCAATGATGTACAAACAACCTATGGAGGTGAACTGTTACCCAAACCCCTTACGTCACGGCACAGGGCATTCATCAACATGGCCTACACTACGATGAAGGAGTGGAGTTTTGACATTACCTGGAGCTGGCAGGACAGTAAGCGAATACCATCGACTGTCTCCAATCCTGAGCCGTATCAGAGACCGGAGTATTCCCCTGCATTTTCCATAGTCAATGTACAGGCTGGAAAGGCGTTCCACGAGAAACTGGAACTCTATGCCGGAGTGGAAAACCTGCTTGACTTCAGGCAGGAGGATCCCATCATAGCCAGTGAGGATCCGTTTGGACCCTTCTTCGACAGTTCGCTGATCTGGGGACCCATCTTTGGCCGAAAAGTGTACGCGGGTCTCCGCTTCAGGATAGAGTAAAACATCTGCACTTGCTTACAAGTGAAACTTTATGTAGGTTTAGCCACATTGACTTGATATGGATAAAAGGAACAGATATGGATACCTGGAAGGCATCATTGGAATGGTAGCCAACCTACTGCTCTTTGGATTGAAACACTGGGCAGGTATCGTATCTGGTTCCATTGCTTTGATCGCAGATGCCTGGCACACCTTTTCTGATTCGGCCAGCTCGGTCATTGTGGTTGGCAGTGTGAAGCTATCGTCCCGAAAAGCAGATCAGAAACACCCCTTTGGACATGGCAGGATCCAGGAGATTGCTTCTCTATTCATCGCTTTTATGCTGGGCATTGTGGCTTATGAGTTCCTGACCGACTCCATTACTAAATTTCGAGATCATGAATCTACTCAGTTTGGTACACTGGCCATCGTGATTACAGCTATCTCCATTGCAGTAAAGGAGGGTATGGCTCAATTTGCCTACTGGGCCTACCGAAAAACCGGGCTGGATACCCTGAAGGCTGACGGTTGGCATCACCGAAGTGATGCCCTCTCTTCTGCAGCTATTCTTATTGGGATTCTGCTCGGGGATCGTTTCTGGTGGATGGATAGTCTCCTTGGGATACTCATCAGCCTGATGCTGTTTTACGCCGTATACGAGATTATCCGATCCTCTGTGGATAAACTGCTTGGAGAACGACCCAATGAGAAACTTATCACCGATGTAAAGAAGCTCATATCCAGGATCTCTGAAAAGGAGATTTGCCCTCATCATTTTCATATACACTCCTATGGTGAACACAAAGAGCTCACTCTGCACATCATGCTGGATG
>CAZURA010000196.1:0-8368 GCA_964622985.1 uncultured Bacteroides sp.
AATGAAGGTTTTGGCACAAAATTAGGAAAAATAGAGTATTCCGCTATTCCACTAGCTGTCCCTTACGTGTAATGAAGGTCAGATCGGAGAAGAATAGTGAAATACCGGCTAACAAGGTGACATCTAGTAAAACGTGGTCGCCACCCCCTGCCCGGTTCCACTCATAGGAGAATGAACCGAGCGCCTTCGCTTCAAAAGCTATTCTCTCGGTAAGGAAATAATTGATCCCCGGCCCGAGCATGATTTTCACAAGCTGATGGTCAGTAACGAATCCATACCCCCCGAAACCAAAGAGGAAGACCTGCATATCCGTATCCCTGGGCAGGTAATAACGGATATTGGGACCAAAAACCACTTCGTAGTTGGAACCGGATCCATCAAAAGGTATATCCAGATCCATAAGGATGGATCCACCCACTGCCAATCGGTTTTTAATAAAATATCCTGCCTCCGGTGTAAGACCAATGCAGAGAGCACTGTAAGTGGATTCAGACTCGTCCAGTTGGGTTTCAAATCCGATCTTTCCGTGAGTAGCTCCTGAAAAATAGGTAGAACCCGTGTTGAACTGTCCCCATGATACGGTGGAAAACAGCATGGCAGAAAGCGTAACAACAATTAGTTTTTTCATGGTTTATCGTATTGGTTTGTAACAAAGCAGGATTAGAGTAAAATAAATATATGGAATAGTGCGTACAGCTCCATTGAAATATGCTATAAAGTTGATATTAATTGATAAATGGTGAAATGGGATGGATAGATAAAGAGCTATATTTACCTGATGTCCCCCCTGAGTATATACAAGGCTTCTGCGGGTTCCGGGAAGACTTTTACTCTGACCCTGGAGTACCTGAAATTGCTCTTCAGATATCCTGATGTCCACAGGCATATTCTGGCAGTCACTTTTACCAATAAGGCAGCCGGGGAGATGAAACAGCGCATCCTGAATCGTCTTCACGAGCTTTCCAGGTATGACGGCTCCATGGAAATGGAGGAAATGAACCAATTGAAAAGGGCAACCGGACTGAATGAAAGGGCCATAAGCCGACGGGCCGGGGAATTGCTCCACATCATATTGAATGATTATTCCGGTTTTTCCGTGGGTACCATCGACAAGTTTTTCCAGTCGGTGATCCGTGCATTTACCCGGGAAATGGGTATCCAGCCCGGTTATAACCTGGAGCTGGATCATATCCGTGTACTTTCGTTGGCAGTCGACAGGTTGTTCCAGGATTTGTCAGAGCAGGAGGATCTTCAACGATGGCTGATCCGTTTTGCGGAGGAGCAATTGGAAGAGTCGCGTTCATGGAACTTCCGTCACCATATTGTTCAGCTGGGCATGCAGCTATTCAAGGAATCTTTTCAGGGACTCTTTACAGAAAAGGACCTGTCGGTGCTTCACAAGGAGAACCTGGATCGTTACCTGCTGGATCTGAAGGAAGTGGAAGAGATGAGCCGGAAGGAGATAGCGCAGATCGGGGTTTTGGCCATGGGACACCTTCGTAAGAACGAACTTGCCGTGGTAGATTTCAGATTAAGGGACAACTCTCCACCCTCCCTTTTTCTTAAAGCGGCAGGAGGAATGGATATCGATTTCACTCCGGCCAAGCTGAATGCACTGGATAAGGTGGAGAAATGGCTCAATAAGAGTGCGACGGAAGGTATGATTCGGCTTACAGAAGATGTGTTGATGCCATTACTGAATCAATTGTACCACCACTGGACGGTTTTGAATACCGTGAGGACCATAAAACAAAACTTCTACACTCTGGGGATTCTGGGGGACCTGTGGGAGCAGATAAAGGAGTATACCCGGGAGAAAAACTTGTTTCTGATTACCGATTCAAGCAGATTCCTTCGTGGAATTATTGGAAGCAACCAGGTTCCCTTTATTTATGAGAGAACCGGAAATCGATATTCTCATCTCATGCTGGATGAGTTCCAGGATACTTCGGCTTTTCAATATGATAACTTTAGACCGTTGCTGGATAATGCACTTGCCTACGGGAACGATAACCTGGTGGTGGGTGATATAAAGCAATCCATATACCGATGGAGAAATTCGGACTGGAATCTGCTTGCCTCCGAGTTGGAAGCTGACTTTCAGCACCAAGAACCTAATGTTCGGACACTGGTGCAAAACTATCGCAGCCGGGAACAGATTATACGATTCAACAATACCGTATTCCAGCTGGCCCCCCTTTTTCTGGGAAAAATTATTGAAGAGGAATTATTGAAGGCATCTGGCAACAGATCACAGGCTGAAAGGGAGGTATTGCGTTTTCAAGGAGCTTATGCTGATGCGTTGCAGCAGATCCCCGACCACCTTAAGGGAACCGGGGGAATGGTGAAAATGGAGTTGTTTGAGGAGGGAACGGAACCCTCTTTCCAGGATCAGGTTCTTGAACGGGTACCGGAATGGATAAAGCAGATTCAGGAATCGGGAACCGATCCTGGCGACATAGCTATTCTTGTGCGTAGCAGGAAGGAGGGAATAGCAGTTGCCAATACCCTTATCGACCAATTCAGGATCCTCTCCTCTGAGTCCCTCTTGCTGGTCCACAACACCTCGGTGACCCTTTTAATTGCTTCACTCCGTTACATGATTCAACCTGGTGATGAATTAAATAATGCCTTGCTCAAATATTACAGTTTTATTTGCGGCACCGTAAAAGAGGAGAAACTGGACCTGCTTTTCGATACATCGCTGCCTCTCGAACGGTTTCTTCCAGTGAAGTTTCTCAACCGGGTTCATGTACTTAAGCAATTGCCATTATTCGAACTTTTGGAGTCTCTGATTACTGTGTTCGAACTGCATACACGGATTGCGGACCTGCCTTATCTTCAGGCACTTCAGGACCTGGTCATAGATTTGCATCGAAAAGAACCTCTGGGTATCGCAGAATTCATTCACTACTGGGACCAGCATGGAACAAAAAAGGGGATTTCCATCTCAGAAGCATCCAATGCCATCAGGATATTGACCATACATAAAGCAAAAGGGCTAGAGTTCAAAGCCGTAATAGTGCCTTTTTGCAACTGGGAGATCACAACAGATCACCAGAAATCGAATATTCTGTGGTGCCATACGGAGGGAACTCCATTTGAGAGAATTCCGACTGTTCCTGTAAAACTGAGCAGTAAAATGAAACACACTCTGTTTTCAGAAGCCTTTTATCAGGAAAGGATGAATGGATACATGGATAATCTGAACCTGCTCTATGTGGCATTTACCAGGGCTAAGGACATGCTCTATATCGGTATCCCTATGAATGGAAAAGAGTCCCAAAGTCACACTGGAGATCTGATTATGAATATTTTAGATCAGACACCTCAACTCCAGCCTGCACTGGATTCTCTGGGCAGTTACCGTACAGGAGAGCAGATAATCATTGGCGACCTTCCGCAATATCAAGCTGAACCTGACTATTTGGACCCGTGGCAGTTTTCCTCCTACCCGGTGAGTAAACCAAACCGGTTATTGAAGGTCAGGTTGAGAAGTGATGAGTATTTTGTGGATGAGGAGGGTACTTTTCGAACCGGACAGATGTATGGCAATATCATGCACCAGGTTTTTTCGCACATCCTTTGTAAGGAGGATATCAGGCCTGTATTGGAAAAGATGGAACGTGAAGGTCTGCTGCCTCATAAGGAGCGCAATGAACTGCAACACAGAATTGAGCAGATGATCACACAGCCTGAAGTGGAATCATGGTTTACTCATCAAGAGAACCGTGTTATATACAACGAAAGGAGTATTTTCTGCGGGAACGGGAAGGTACTAAGACCTGACCGCGTTATCGTGGATGAAGAGAAGGTCATTGTGATCGATTTTAAATTCGGGGAGGTGCAAAAGGAGAGTTACAGAGACCAAATCAGGAATTACATGATTCAGATGAAAACAATGGGTTACCACGAAATAAAAGGATATATCTGGTATGTGATGCTGAATAAGGTTATTCAAATAGAACTGACATGATCTACCCCTGGGGAAGCGAGAGAAGGTTTAACTCCTATAGCGACTATTTCAGGCGGCGTTTTGGGGAAAGGGTTCAAAAGATTAGCCTGGATGCTGGATTTACCTGTCCCAACAGGGATGGAACTTTTGGAACAGGAGGATGTACTTTCTGCAACAATAAAGCTTTTAATCCCAGTTACAACGATCCCGGGAATACTATTTCGGAGCAGATCAGACAGGGTATGGAATTCCATCGAAAAAGATACCGGCGAGCGTCCAGTTACCTGGCTTATTTTCAGGCATACTCAAATACCTATGATGATCTGAACATATTGAAATCCAGGTACGAAGAGGCTTTGAGTATTCCAGGAATCGTAGGGATCGTCGTCGGAACGCGTCCCGATTGTGTAGATCCTATGAAACTGGACTATTTCAAGGAGCTTTCAGATAAGCACTATGTGGTGATCGAATATGGCATCGAGTCGGTGCTGGATAAGACACTCAGGAGGGTGAACAGGGGACATGATTTGGAGAAGAGTGCCTGGGCTATTCGGGAAACTGCCAGGAGGGGAGTTCGTGTAGGGGGACATATGATTATCGGATTACCTGGTGAAACGGAAAAGGATTTTCTGGATTCGGCCAACCTGATCTCCAGCTGGCCCCTGAATAATATCAAGTTCCATCAACTACAGCTCATTAAAGGAACGGCAATGGCAAAGGAATATGAAGAGAAATCCGAAGATTTTATACAGTTTTCCATGGAAGAGTACCTGAAACTGATGATGAAAATTGTGGAAAGACTCAATCCGTCCCTGGTGGTGGAGCGAATTGCCGGCGAGGTGGCACCTGGGATGAGTGTCGGGGAAGGATGGGGAGTCAGGTATGATATTGTGTTGAATGCATTTGAGCAGTTGCTTGAGCAGCATGACACATGGCAGGGAAAAAATTATAAGTCCGTATAATGATGCAGCCTTTTCTAGAATCACTGGCTATTCATCTGGTGCGCTCGGAAGGAGAGAGATTGGAGCGAACCCAGATCCTTCTTCCCAACCGGCGGGCCGGGCTTTTCCTTCAGCAGCACCTGGCCAGGCATAGTCCGCGTGTTCAGTGGTCTCCGCGCATATATACCATCAGCGAATATATTGAGGAGTTAAGCAGCCTCAAACTATCTGATCAGGTCGACAACGTGTTCAGGTTATACGATGTGTATCAGCAAATTATGGAGCAGCCCCAATCTATCGATGAGTTCTATTTTTGGGGAGAGATCATGTTGAAGGATTTTGATGAACTGGATAAGTATTTGGTTGATGCAGACATGCTGTTTAGTAATATATTAGATATAAAGGAGATAGAGGAGCCTTTGGCAGGTTTGGATCAGGAGCAGATTCAGTTTATTCGCCAGTTTTGGACCGGATTTTACGAAGGTGATCAAACTCCGGAAAAGGAGCAGTTCCTTGATATTTGGAAAAGACTACCCATTCTTTACCGTAGGATCAGGGAGGCACTTGAATCCAAAGGAGAGGGGTATCAGGGGATGTTGTTCAGGGAGATAGCAGAACGGATAGAAGAGGACAAGTTAGAGTATACCTGGGGAGGCAGGACTGTAGTAGCAGGATTCAACGCGTTGAATGGATGTGAGAAGCGTATTTTTTCCTGGCTTCAACAACATGAAGCGGAGTTCTACTGGGACTATGACCATCAGTATACTGAGGATGATTCCATGGAAGCAGGCAGGTTCATCAGAGCGAATCTGAAACTCTTTCCTCAGCAAGTTGCCTTGGAGAGTTTCCGGGATTTGGAAAAGGAGAAACAGATCAGGATCTTTGAGCTCCCTTCAGATGTTCTTCAGGCAAAAACTGTGCATCGTATCCTGGAGAAGAAAGATAAAAACAGCATGCGGCTCTGTACAGATACAGCTGTAGTACTTTGTGACGAAGAGCTTTTGATGCCGGTGATCATGTCCATGCCTGATACCCCGGAGGGCATCAATGTGACCATGGGTTATCCCATGAAGAATACCCCTGTTTTCAGTTTTGTGGATTCCCTGTTAAGGTTGCAACATAACTGCAGGAGAAGTAAAAGGGGAGTGGAACAGTTTTATCATAAGGATGTGACATCTATTTTGTTACATCCCTATATGAGAAGGATGGATCTATCTGAAGATCATCCGCTTATTGATGAAATTATCCGGAGTAACCTCATTCTGGTTGACCGTTCTCAGTTTACAGAGGAGTTGGAGTTGAAAATATTCCGACAGTTGGAAGGACCAGGTGATTTGATTCATTACCTGAAGGAAATATTTCAGCAGTTGTTGGAGCAGTTGGCGCAGCAAACCGATAAACTGCAGCAGGAGTTGGACCGTGAGTTTATCTTTCAACTGCTCATACTCCTGAATAAGCTTGAAATGCTGATCGAATCCAATCTGCAGATCACCCGCGCAATCATGGAAAGGCTTTTCAGGAAAATGTTATCCGGTCTGCGCATTCCATTTGAAGGAGAACCTCTGTCAGGGCTTCAGTTGATGGGTATCCTGGAGACCAGGTTGCTTGACTTTACACATGTGGTCCTGCTTTCCATGAATGAAGAGATCATGCCTGCCTCCCATACCGGACAATCATACATACCTTATGCCATGCGCCTCGCCTTCAGGATGCCTGCTCGAGAAGAGATGGATGCGATCTATGCTTATTACTTTAACAGGCTCCTTCAAAGGGCAGAGAAGATAGACCTGATATACAATAGCAATTCAGAAGGGGTAAGAACCGGGGAAATGAGTCGCTACCTGTATCAGATCCTCTACAACAGAGGAGGCGAGGTAATCAGACCTGGCATGGAGGTGAAAGCGACGGAGAATGAATCGATAGTGGTTCCACATTCACCCGTCATAGATCGTAAACTGAAAAACTACCTATTGAATGGGGGGAGTGAGAAATATCTTTCCCCTTCGGCAATCAATACGTTTATTGACTGTTCGCTAAAGTTTTATCTGCGATACCTGGCAGGTATAGGGGAGCCGGAGGAGGTGCAGGAAGAGATCGATGCAGCTGGTTTTGGAACGGTGGTACATGAAGCAATCAAGGTGCTCTATAATGAGATCGCCGTAAACAATCAGGGAATTCTTACTGATGTGGCATTGAAGGGAGTCCTGAAATCGGATAAGCCTGAGAAGGTGTTAAGGGATGTATTCACTGAACATCATTTTAAGGGGAGAAAAAGAGATTCTTTGGAGGGAAGGAATATTATCATTTTTAGAGTTATGCTGAGGTATCTGCAGAAAATTATGATGACCGATGCAGCTATTGCGCCTTTCCATCTGGTTTCAGCCGAGCGATCGTACAAGCGGGACATGAAGATCACCGTAGGGAACCATCGTATGGAGATTCATTTGGGAGGCAAGATTGACCGGGTCGACCGGGTGGGAGATCTTCTGAGAGTGATCGACTATAAAACAGGAGAGGCTAAGCAGGGTTTTCCTCATCTGGAAGCACTCTTTGATCCCACCCTGAGGAGTAGGAACAGTGCGGCATTGCAGACTCTTTTCTATGCCTGGCTGGTGGAACCGGAACACCAGGGTGAGCAGATTCTGCCCGGACTCTATGTGATGAAAGCTCTCTATAGTGAGGATTTTGATCCTGCCCTGACCATGGGAAGAAACAGTGACCGTAAACGAATTGATAACTTCGCTGAACTGAAAGAACATTATCTCTCCTTACTTACACAGGTAGTGATACGCATGTTTGATCCAGGGATCCCGTTTGTGCAGACAGAAAATGAGGCAAAATGCCGATTCTGCGATTTTGCGGGGATTTGCAACCGGACTGCCATAGATTAGTTTTACTATATTTATTGACCAAAGATTGGAGAAATGGTACCTGGTCACGCTTCCTATAAGGTCGAAATCAAAAAACTGAAGTTTGAAACAGAAGCAGGAGTGAGGTTTCCTTGCACGGCGCTCATCCATTTTCAGGTGGATAAGAGGGAGAAGCCGGTTGTAGAACTGATGGGATACATGGAAGAGAAGGAGGTGTACAAAGCCATTGACAGGGGGGATGAGCTGAACCTGGACCATTGTTTCATTGATAAGTTTAGTCTGAGGAATTACCGCCTCACCAGAAATTTAGGTGAGAGGGAAAAGGTAGTACTGAAGGGTTTTAGTGCAAAGAATACGCTGTTTGGAGGGGAGAGTGCACTCGATTTCTCTCATGCCATATTGGAAGGCAGTGAGTTCAGTTTGGAGGATTCCTGGATCAGCAGAGGGGATGTCATATTTGAGTCGGCCAAATTCAAAACAGACCTGGTCAGTTTTCATAATACTCGCTTTCCGGAAGGCCATTTCAACTTCAAAAATGTGGAGGTTGAATCATCAGAAATAACCTTTAAGAACTCGCATTTCGGACAAGGAGAGAAAGACTT
>CAZURA010000197.1:0-8276 GCA_964622985.1 uncultured Bacteroides sp.
TGGTCCCGGAAAATCACCCCCTCTATTCTCACATCTTCGAAGGAGCCGATGATATGCCAGCTCATCTGAAAGCTTCACTCATAGGAAATTCCGTCACGATCCCGATTACCAGGGGAAGGTTGAATCTGGGTACCTGGCAGGGGATCTATTTATGTGAGTTCAGGAACCACGGAGGATCACGCCGACTGGTGGTTACCATTACCTCATGATCCCCTTTGATCGAGGATTCTGACTACCTGCAGACCATGTTATAGAATAGCTCACGACCGTACTTATTTTATATAATTTTGGGCAACACACAAACCTGTTGCACATGTCGAAAAACGTATTGCTGGGAGATGAGGCTATCGCACAGGGAGCCCTGGATGCAGGGCTTTCAGGAGTTTATGCCTATCCGGGAACCCCCTCCACCGAGATTACAGAGTTTATTCACCGATCAAAAGCGGCGAAGGAGAGGGGAGTACATTCCGAGTGGTCTGCCAATGAAAAGACGGCCATGGAGGCGGGACTGGGAATGTCCTATGCCGGAAAACGAGCCATGGTGTGCATGAAGCATGTGGGACTCAATGTGGCAGCCGATGCTTTTGTAAATGCTGCTATGACCGGCGTGAATGGGGGATTGCTGGTGGTAGTGGCTGATGATCCTTCCATGCATTCCTCGCAGAATGAACAGGATTCACGTTTCTACGGCAAGTTTGCCATGATCCCTGTGTTGGAACCCTCTAATCAGCAGGAAGCTTATGATCTGGCTCGTTATGGATTGGAACTGTCTGAAAAAACAGCGCTTCCGGTGATGCTCAGGATCACCACCCGACTGGCCCATTCCCGTTCGGTCATCGAACAGAGACAAATCAGAGACGAAAATCCACTTAAACTGCCCTCTGATCTGAAACAGTTCATCCTTTTACCCAGTATTGCAAGGAATCGCTATAAATCCCTGATATCCATGCAGGATAAGCTGGTGGAGGAAAGCAACACCCAGGAGATAAACAGGCTGGAGTTGGGATCGGATCAGAGCCTGGGGGTGATCGCCTGTGGCTTAGCCTATAATTACTATAAGGAGGTGGCAGAAGAAGCCCGGTTAGCCTACCCGGTACTGAAAATTTCCCAATACCCTGTTCCTCCAGAAATCCTTAATGATTTCGTGAATTCTGCGGAGAGGGTTATCGTGCTGGAGGAGGGTGCCCCCATGATAGAAGAGTCCCTTTCAGGCGTGCTTCCCACCGGGCATATCATTAAAGGCAGGCTGGACGGATCTTTACCACGGGATGGAGAGTTAAATCCTCTACTGGTGAAAAAAGCACTGGAGATCCCTGCGGGAACTCCCCGTGAAATTCCTGAGATCGTTAAACAACGACCTCCTGCTCTATGTAAAGGTTGCGGTCATATCGATGTGTATAATGCGCTCAATGAAGTACTTGACAGATACACACCGGGCCGGGTATTCTCCGACATAGGTTGCTATACACTGGGAGCACTTCCACCGTATAATGCCATTAATACCTGTGTGGATATGGGAGCTTCGGTTACTATGGCCAAAGGAGCTGCAGATGCAGGATTACGCCCCTCGGTGGCTGTCATTGGCGACTCCACGTTTACCCACTCAGGGATGACCGGGCTCCTGGATGCCGTGGTGGAACAGACTCCGGTAACGATCATCATTTCAGATAACTCAACCACCGGTATGACCGGAGGACAAAAATCACATGCCACCGATCGCCTGGCCGAGATCTGTAAAGGGATCGGAGTGGAACCAGATCACATCAGGCTTATGAATCCTCTCAGAAAACATCATGAAGAGAATACCAGGATGTTAGCAGAGGAACTGGAATATGAAGGAGTATCGGTGGTAATTGCGCAGCGGGAGTGTATACAGACTGCGAGAAAGAAGAAAAGTTAGAAAGAGGAACGTATGAAAAGGGATATTATTCTGGCGGGGGTTGGAGGACAAGGGATCCTCACCATCGCAGCAACAATTGGAATGGCTGCAGTGGAGTCGGGGCTCCACCTAAAACAGGCAGAAGTACATGGCATGAGTCAGCGAGGGGGTGCAGTCCAGTCCCACCTGAGGATCTCAGATACACCCATAGCCTCGGATCTGATTCCGGAGGGCCAGTGCGATCTGATACTCTCTGTAGAGCCCATGGAGGCGCTCCGGTACCTGCCGTTTCTAGCAGAAGAGGGATGGTTGGTAACCAGCAGGAAAGTATTTTTAAATATCGGTGATTATCCTGAGGAGGAGTTATTGATTGAAGAGATCCGGAAGGTGAAGAATCACTTGATCGTTGATGCTTCTGAAATTGCCAGTAAGGTTGGATCACAAAAGGTTTCCAATATCGTAATGCTGGGTGCGGCTTCTAAACTTCTGGGACTAAGCCAGGAGAGTCTGGAAAGTGCATTAAAGACCCTCTTTGGACGAAAAGGAGAAGAGGTTATCGACATGAACATTTCTGCACTTCAGGCAGGCCTGGAGGTAATGAGATCCCATTAAACTTTTATACTTTGTTAACGTTATAGAGAAAACAAAAGCCATGTTCAACCAGAAAGACCTCCTTCAGATACAGAAGAAAGGAATAAAAATCGATGATATCAATCGACAGATCAAGTATTTCAAGACCGGTTTCCCTCCGGCCGATATCACCATGCCTGCCACTCCCGGAAAGGGCATCATTTGCCTGAACGAGGGAGATGAGAAGCATTATCGGGATGTTTTCCGAACAAATGGTCCCGATTTCCACACGACCCGTTTCATTCCTGCCTCCGGGGCAGCCACACGCATGTTCAAATCCCTTTTTAGTGCGATTGAACAATTGGAAGGTAAATCAGAGGAGGAGCAAAGAGCCTGGATTTCATCGGATAGGGAGATAAGCGTCTTCTTTGAGGAATTGAAAGAGTATCCCTTTTATGAAGACTTGAAACTACCGGAACATACCACACCAGACCAGATCTTAAAGCTGATTCTTAAGGAGTCGGGACTGAATTATGGCAGCAGACCCAAAGGATTGTTAAAGTTTCACAAGTACAGTGAAAAGGAGCGTAGAACATCTTTTGAGGAGCATCTCAGGGAGGCAATGGAATATGGTGTAAGCAGGGAAGGAATTCTCAGGATTCATCTTACGGTTTCGCCGGATCACCTGGATGGATTCCAGACAGAAGCAGCCAGGGTAGTACCACAGATTGAGAAGGAGACGGGATGGGATATCGATCTCTCCTATTCATTTCAAAAGCCTGAAACAGATACTATTGCAGTGGACCTGAACAATGAACCCTTCCGGAATCCGGATAGATCATTGCTTTTCCGGCCGGGCGGACACGGGGCTCTGATACAAAACCTGGATGCTTTGGATTCGGATATACTGTTTGTTAGCAACATAGATAATGTAGCTCCCGATAAATTCAAGGATACAAGGGTAAAGTATAAGCAGATACTCGGAGGAGTCTTGCTGGAGATCCGGTCGAAGGTATTTTACTATCTGAAACAGCTGACCGGGGAGGAGCGTGTTGAAAAGACCCGGCTCGATAACATGGTTACATTCCTTCATGAGCGTTTGGGGATTGCTATTCCCGACCAGTTGAAGAGTTGGAATGCCACTGACCTCAGGCAGTGGTTAATCGATACAATGAACCGTCCCATTCGTGTATGTGGCATGGTGAAGAATGAAGGCGAGCCGGGAGGCGGACCTTTTTATGTACGTTCGGAATCTGGGAAGATCACACTTCAAATCGTGGAATCCTCCCAGATCGATCTATCGGATGGCGAAAAGGCTGATTTGGTACAGCAATCGACCCACTTCAATCCGGTGGACCTGGTCTGCAGTACCCGGGATTTCGAGGGCAATAAGTTCAACCTGGGCCACTATGTGGACCATAATACCGGGTTTATCTCAGAGAAATCAGTGGGAGGGAGGTCCCTCAAAGCGCTGGAGCTCCCTGGATTATGGAATGGTGCCATGGCGCATTGGATGACCCTTTTTGTGGAAGTGCCCATTGAAACTTTCTCTCCGGTAAAGACCGTATTTGACCTCATGCGTGCCGAACATCGTGGCATGTAAAAGCATCAATGATTCCCAGTCTGATTACATATATTCGAAAGATTGATCCTGATCTTCAAAACCAATGATATCATCGGGGATCACCCTCCTATAGTTAATCACTTTGTAATAATTTATTAATACTAGTGTAATTAGTTTATTATTCTTTTGCTGATGAAAGCTATATTGCACACATTGACACAAACTAAATCCAACAATGAAAAGAATCTGTTTATTGATCGTTACCTTTCTGTTTATTGCTGTACAAGGATTTTCCCAGACGGAAGAATTTGTGCCCAGTGGAAAACCGGTACTCAGGATATTCAGCAATTTCCACACATCTGTCACAGGTGATGAGTCAGCCTCACAGTTCGAGCTCAAAAGGGTATACATAGGTTATGAACACCATTTCAGCAACCGTCTGTATGCCAAAGCCAATCTGGATATTGGAAATCCAGGAGTAGGTAAGCATCAGATGGCAGCCTATGTAAAAAATGCCTATTTAAGATATAAGTCGGGCAACCTGAGTGTGAATTTCGGAATGATATCCACTACACAGTTTAAAGTGCAGGAAAGTGCATGGGGATACCGCTACCTGGAGAAGTCGTTCCAGGATGCGTATAAGTTCAATTCCAGTGCGGACCTGGGTATCAGTGCAGCCTATAAAATAGGTAAAATAGTAATTGCCGATGTGATCATAGCCAATGGGGAAGGCTATAAGAAGATCGAAGCCGACAGCACCCTCAGAACTGGATTTGGTCTGACCATCAAGCCATTGAAGAACCTTACAGGGCGGGTATATTATGATTTTTCAACCCACGTGAATACTCAATCCAGCATTGTCACTTATATAGGGTATGCTAATGACAGATTCAATCTAAATGCTGAATATATGAAACTACTGAATCCTGACTTTGCAGCTGATCATCACCTGAATGGTCTTTCTTTCTACGGGACTGTTCATGTAGCACCCCAATGGAAGGTGTTTGCCAGGTATGATAATCTCTCATCCAATATTCTTACTGGAGAGACAGATGCATGGCATCAATCTGAAGACGGACAGCTATTTATTGCCGGTTTCGAATTCTATCCGGTAAAAGGTGTCAAACTGGCCCCAAACTTTAAAGGGTGGAGTCCGGCCGATCAAAGCGAAGCATTTATATCATCATTTTTCCTCAATTGTGAAGTCAACTTTTAACCTAATAGTACAAAATAGTCATCAATTACCTGTTGCAAAGAACCTATGAGCTGGAGTGATTATAAAATTCTGCTGGTGGATGATGAAAAAGACATCCTTGAATTTCTTAGCTATAATCTGAAGAATGAAGGATTTCAGATCTACACCGCCTCAAATGGCCGGGATGCAGTACGTATTACCGGAGAGATTGGACCCCACCTGGTTCTGATGGATGTGATGATGCCGGAGATGGATGGTATTGCCGCTTGTGAGGAGATACGGACCAACAAGAAATTGGAGCATACCCTGGTGGCGTTCTTAACAGCAAGAGGTGAGGACTTTTCTCAAATTGCAGGATTTGAAGCTGGAGGAGATGACTATATTACCAAACCTATCAAACCAAAGGTGCTGGTAAGCAGGATCAAAGCACTGTTGAAGCGAAGAAGTGTTAAGATCGAAGAAGCTGAAACCGGATCTGTCACTAAAATTGTATCGGGTGATCTGATCATTGATAAGGAGCGTTATCTAGTAATCAAGAAAGGAAAGGACATCGCTCTTCCCAGAAAAGAATTTGAACTTCTCTCTCTCTTGATCTCCAAGCCAGAGAAAGTGTTTACGAGGGAAGAGATTTTCGACAAGGTCTGGGGCGAAAACATCGTAGTGGGTGATAGAACCATCGATGTCCATATCCGTAAGCTACGAAAAAAGCTTGGCGATAAATATATTAAGACCGTGAAAGGGATTGGCTACAAATATGTTGTCTCCTGAGCGCCAGCCAAACTACTAATCCAGTACTTCTTTCTCCACTTCCTTGCCACCGTGAACATAGGTTTCTAACAGGTAAGCATCTGCCTTCACCAGCTGAACCACATTCAGGAAAAGGTTTTTCGTCTCTGAAAGCATTTCCATGTAGGTTACACTCAATTTTACACCTTTCTGGGTTTTCTTGAGAATTTTAATCCTGTTGCGCAGGATATCATTGGCCTTAACTATCATTTCGTCACGGCGTTGAACCAACTCCTCCAGATTATCAAAATTCTTGTTTTTCAATATATTGATCACATAGTTGAAGAATTCACTTGATCTCTCATTGAAATCTTTCAAGGCATCGACTTGTTCCTTATCCAGCGGGTGATTATTGTCCAGATGATTAAAAGCAGGCTGAACCACATGCATCAGTGAATTGCTCATCTCTTTCAGGTAAGCAACTACCTGTACATAGTGATGGCCACTTTCCAACTCGGTCTCCTCGAATTTCTTTAATATTTCCGGTATGTTTTCACGGATTTGTTTGATCTCCTTGCTAAGTCCTTTAGATTCCTTTCTGAGGTTCTTTAACTCCTTATGCTTCTCTTTGAAGAAATTGGTATAGGTAAGGTAGAGAATCTTGGATGCTTTGATAATTGAACTTCTCACTTCGTCGTCACACGATTTCAGAACCTCGTAGGAAGCAGTAATTATTTGACTGTCTAATAGTTCCTGTTTCTCAGTCCTCTTTTTATGGAATGCATGTGTCCTTAGCAAAATAAATAAGGCGAGTCCGAGGAGAATCAAGATAACTGGTAACTTCCCGAAGAATATCAGGGAGGCTATCAGGAATGACGCCAGGAAAGCACTGAAAGCAGTAAAGAACCATCCTCCGATTACGGTCAATACACCCGTAATACGATAGACAGCACTCTCTCTTCCCCAGGCACCATCTGCCAGGGAAGTTCCCATAGCTACCATAAAGGTTACATACGTGGTGGAAAGGGGCAGTTTCAGAGAGGTACCAATGGCGATTAAAATACTCGCTACTACCAGATTCACTGATGCTCGTATGAGGTCGAAAGCAAGTTTCTCCTGCTTATCATCCACATTCCTTTCTGCATCAAACCGGTTATTCACAAACCTGGAAACTGCAGGCGGAGCGACCTTCCCAACTCCGTTGCTCACTTCAACAGACCTTCTCACAATAAACCTGGCCAGTGATGAAGATGCAAATCGCTCTGATCCTTCACCCTGACGGCTCAGATCAATAGTGGTGGCAGTGACCGATTTTGCCTTCTTCGAGAATCGGAGAGTGAGGACCATGATCATACCTGCTGCAACAAGAAAATAGATAGGGGTATTTACGGGTCCCCGCAAGGCGGTCATTAAAAATCCACCCGGATCGGATCCCCCCGAAGCCATAAAGGATTTAAAGGACTCGAATCCAGCCAGAGGCACTCCGATAAAATTCACCAGGTCGTTTCCTGCGAAAGCCATGGCAAGAGCAAAGGTTCCCACAAGAACCGTGATTTTAAGTATGTTAATACGCGTTAGAGATACCAGAATCTGAAAGAGTAAGGTCCATCCCACAAAGCTGATCATTAGGATTCTTGTGGTATTGGTCTTTATATAGGCCAACATCTCAGCTGAAACCAATGTGGATCCTTTTGCCCCCTTGATCAGCAAGAAATAGAGGATAGCCGTAATGGCGAATCCACCCCAGATCCCTGTCCAGTATTTATAGGTTTTTTTAAGATTGAATGAGAAAGCCAACCTCACGATCCATTGAATGATCATCCCCACCGTAAAGGCAATGATTACGGATAGAAATATGCCCACAATGATCATCACAGAACTCTCAATATTGATATAGGTGCCTATATTATTTGCTATAGCATCAGACCTTGTTATTTTATATATAGAAACAGCCACTGCCGAACCAAGGATCTCAAACACTATGGAAACAGTGGTTGAGGTGGGTAAACCAATGGTATTGAAGAAATCAAGCAGTAAAATATCGGTAAGCATCACAGCCAGGAAGATGACCATGATCTCTTTGAAAGCGAAAAATTCCGGATTGAAAATCCCCTTTCTGGCCACTTCCATCATTCCGTTGGAAAACACGGCTCCCACAAGAACCCCTGCTGCAGCAATACCAAGAATAAGTTTAAAAGGTGCTGCTTTTGATCCAATCGCAGAATTTAAAAAGTTTACTGCGTCATTACTGACTCCTACAATAAGGTCGGAGATGGCTAACAAGAAAAGAACGCCGACAATAAGAAGGTAATATGCTTCCATGTAAAGTAATTGTTAATTAC
>CAZURA010000198.1:0-8186 GCA_964622985.1 uncultured Bacteroides sp.
CTCCGGCTTATGCTTTTTAAACATAGGAACTAAATTCTGGGGGTTATTTTAATCCAACGGGAGATGATCTGCCCTGCACCGGTAAAGGATTCGAGTATTGCTACATTGGCGATTATTATTGGGGCCGGGATCACGCCGATGATGATGGTGTTCCCCCCGATAACCTTCAGCGTACGGTAACCGGTATATACCCTGCCGGAGGTGCGTTTGACGGTGACAATTTCGAATCTGTAAATGAGAATCCCGGAGCCGGCGGTGCCGGAGTGTTTCCTATTATTCTGTCCTCCTGGGTGAATTTTATGCTCGCTGAAGCAGCACTAACGTTAGGGACGACAGGTGATGCACGGATCTACCTGGAGAATGGTATTACCCAATCCATTGATAAGGTTTTGGCCTTCGGAGCTCCCCACATTGCAGAGGATGAGGCTGCCTTTGTACCCAGCGAAACAGATGTGGAGAACTACATCGACTGGGTTCTCGCGAATTATGACAATGCAGCCGATGATGAAGAAAGGCTGGATATCATAATCAGGGAATACTTTATTGCCCTCTGGGGTAATGGTATCGAGGCATATAATGCCATGCGCAGAACCGGTTATCCATCCGATGTACAGGCTCCTGTGATCGTGTCGGGTCCATTCCCGCGTACCTACCAGTATCCCTCCGAACTTGTGTTGTTGAATGATAATTTCGATCAAAGAGTGGTTACCGACCGGGTGTTCTGGGATAATAATCAAACTCCATTACAATAAAATATACAACCATGAGAAGATCAATATATGTAACAGGCTTATTTGCTCTGGCGGCTGTGCTGCTCAACAGCTGCACTGAGCAGCATGCGGTTAGTCTTGACAAATGGGAGAGTCTCAAACCAGGCGCCAATGTGTACTTCGAGGAGCAACCCCCCGCGGTTGTGGGTGTAAATTCAATTGCTGATCTAACCTATACGGCAACCGTACTTGATCCGACCGGCAGGGTGGCTAGTTACGAATTGCAGGTACATGCAGATCTGAGTGCAACTGCCAATGTCCGCACCCATACGGGTACACTGGGAACCTATACTACATTCCCGCTTGAAATAGAATATGGTGCAACCGACCTGGCCCAGGCTGTGGGGATGACAGTGGACTCCATTAGCTTCGGGGATTCCTTTTATTTCAGCGGTATCGTCACTGATGATGAAGGCAATGAGTATTATGCCGGTGATCCGTCATTGGAGGTGGAAATCGAAGGCAATGATACGGTATATGTATTTGATGGCGGTGGAAGCATTAATGAGATTTATTATGATCCAACCACCGGGTACAGGAATGCCTTCCAGTTCCAGTTTACCATCGGATGTCCGGAAAACACAATGAATATCGATGACCTGGTGGGAACCTGGGCCATTACCGTGGATGATTTCGACACGTACCTTCATGACGGCACTTTTGAGATGATTAAAGGTCCCGGTGAGAATCAGGTTACTTGTGTTGACTGGTTTGGTCACCCTGAGGCCTATGATGTGGTGCTGACTCTGGATCCCGCGACCAATGCCATCACAGTTGACAGGCAACCGGCATGGCATTGCGACAACTGGGGTTGTGGCTACGGCGAGGGCAGTGTAGATGGCGGCGGAACCATGTTCCAGTGTGCAGGATTCATGTCACTGACACTCGAACACACGGTGGCTGCAGGAAGTTTTGGATCCTATTTGCTGGTCTGCGAAAAGCAATAGTCGATCATAACAGGAATAGAAAAGGGCTGTCCGTCACAGGCGGATGGCTTTCTTTTATGGTGTGGTGTGCCTGGTATGGGCTATAAAAATCGGATGATAGTTTAGGCAAGCTTTTGTAATCATGAGGGATGGCTAAATGGGGAACTTGTACTTTTATAGGCTTCTGTCTGGGCATGCCCAGCAAAGAGTTTCAGTTATACAGCCTCTTTTGCCTTAAACCAATGTTTTAGCAAGACGTTTTCCCAATGCGATAATTGTCAGAATGGGTGGAAGCCCGGGAGAAACAGGAAGAACACTTCCATCGCAAACATACAGGTTTTTAACTTCAGTCTCGAGTCTGGAATTTACAACTTCACCTATTGCAGCTGTCCCTCCAGGATGAGCTCCCTGCAGCTTTGAGACCATATAGGATGTATCATCCGCACCTGATTTTGCCAGTATCTCCTTTGCTACGCTAATTCCCCTCTCTAACCTTGCATGATCTTTTGGTGTTACCGCTTTAGAAATGGTCCCATCTGCATGCACGCAACCCGATCGCTCATCTCTTATTTTGACCATCAAACCCAAAAGGTTCTCTGCAGGTACTGTAAGCGCCCTGGCATCCAATTCGGCAAATCGAGATACCTTCATGGAATTTACAAAGGTAGAAAGGATAAAGCCCTCATCTTTGTAGAATTCAAGATCAACGAGAGCCATGGGGCATTCATTTTTTTGGTTTAATCCATCTGTTATTCCATAGACGTTAACGAAAGTGTCAACGAACAGACCGGATCCAGCTCCATCGATTCCTGATTGATGAAGAATCACAGGGGATGAAAGACCACCAGCTGACAGGATAACGTTATCGGCAAAGATTTCATCAGTATTCTGTCTGTTGCCGGTAATGACACCAATCGCTTTTCCATCCCTGATTATGATTTCCCGAACTGAAGTACCGTATATGATTTCCGCCCCAAACTCTTTAGCCTGTTCCAGATAGTTTATTGCGGTCCACTTGGCTCCGTTTTGACATCCGGCGAAACACCCCCCGCAGTTGGAACATATTGTGGCATCGACAAACTTGGGCATGTATTCCATGGAATATCCAAGGGTTTGGGAGGCACGTAAAATGGCTTTGGAGCCTTCTGAAAGAGAATCTTCTGAGAAGGGTACAATGTTTAACTCCCGTTCTGCTTCTTTAAATTCTTCATCCAATCCAATTCCAAAACCGGCAAGTTCTTCTTCCAAACAACGGAGTCCGTTTCCACAGGAGACCATTGTACTGCCTCCGGCCATAAAAGTTCTCAACAGCATCATACCTTGCTCAGCGAACCTGAGTCCTTTTGTGGAGATTTTGGCATCATGAAACTTGACGATATCCTTAAATTCTCCAAGACTGGAATAATAATTCCCCTTTTCGATAACCAGTAATTCTCTTCCAGCCTTTGCCACTTCTTTGGCCACAGTGGCACCACCGGCACCACTGCCAATTACAATAATGGCATATGTTTTACCAGTCTTATTCAAGTTGATTGAGTAAGACTAAAATATACTATATTTTTCTGAAAAGGTTACCCGCTGATGCCAGGTAAGTATGATTTACTTGATAATGATCTCTTTACCGGTTCCTCCTGAGATATACCCTTCACCGAATGAGGTTTCCAACAGTTCAATGGACTTATCACCTGTGCAATGGGTGGGGCAGATATGTTTAATACCCATTTGCCTTAGCGTGGAAGCAATGGCGTTCACCTTATTCTCCGGGGTTCTGAGCAGGTGTAGTCCACCTACCACCGTGTGTACTTGAATGTTCAGTTTCTCCTTTGCTTTATTCACCATTTCGATGACTCCCGGATGCCCGCAACCGGTGATCAGCACTCCGCCATTTTCAGTTTTAATAACCAGCCCTTGTTCCTTGAAAGCCTCAAAGTCATCACCCGTGGAGTAAAACGGGCCATACATGTGGGTGGGTTCAGCAAGAGCTATACTGTTTCCGGGAAGCTTGTCGTTCTCCTCCAGTTCCTGGGCATAGGTGGCGGGAAGGTAGCATTTGACAGAAGGATTGATCTCTGTGATCCAATGCAACCCGGCCGTATGGTCACCATGAGCATGGGAAATAAACAGGGCAGGGATCTCTTCCGGATTGATCTCCAACTTTTGCACGTTGCGTTGATAAAGATCGGCTTTACGACCTGCATCAAAAAGCAGCTTCTCTTTTCCATATTCTACCATACATGCAAAACCCCAGTCGGTTTCCAAAGAGGCATCTTCCTTGTAGTTATCATAGATGATAGTGATGTGCACTGCATCATCGGAGGGAATTGTTGCCTGGGCAACGGGCTCGCTGGTTGTGAGTATTGACAGGCTCAATGGCAACCAAAGAGCGGTCAACTTGATTGATGTTCGCATATTAGATCTCTTGTTTATAGTGAAGTGCGCTGAAAACCTGATTCTTATAGTTTCTCCCTATCCTTAATTTTGCATTTTCCAGTTCTACTGTGGTGGCATTAAATGCCCTGATCCTGGGGATGGAGACTATATATGATTTATGGATCCTGATAAACTGATCAGCAGGGAGCTTACTCTCGATATTCTGCAGACTGCTCTTCACAACTACCCTACGGTTATCGGTGTGTATCCGGATGTATTCATTCAATCCTTCAATGAAGTGGATCTCATGTAAATATATCTTGATAATTTTCTTATTCTCCTTTACATAAATGAAGGCATCACTTATATTTCCATTTCCACTCTCCAGGGCCACTGTTTCTGATTGCCCTGACTGAAAGTATTTATTTACGGCTTTGAAGAATCGTTCAAACGTTACCGGTTTCATCAGATAATCGATTACATCCAGTTCGAAACCGTCTAATGCATATTGACTGTACGCAGTGGTGATGATGACTTTTGGAGGACGTTTGAGGGTCTTTAGGAAATCTATACCTGTCATTTGAGGCATTTTAATATCCAGGAACATCAGGTCAATGTGATGCTGACGAAGCACCTCCATGGCCTTCATAGCATTATCACATTCATCTACAACTTCGAAATTCTCAAGTTTTTGGATATGTCCGCTGATAAGTTCTCTGGCAAGCGGTTCATCATCGACAATAAGGCACCTGGTCTTCATGTATCTACATATTAGTTACTACAAAACATGAAAACAGTCTTACGTGGGTCACTTCAACATAACAAATTTAATCCCTTTTATTAAATCAATTCAGTCAATTGCCAATAAAATAGGGTCAATAACTGATAAATATCTGTCAAACGGATTTATTCCCTGAGTTTGACCATCTATATGGTTTAAATCCCCATTGATTGATAATAAATGGTATTACAATTGGCCCTCGCTAATTTTAAACCATGTATAACCTGATAATCAGTCAGAAGCTCACTTATAAGGTTTTCAGGCATTTGATCCTGTTTCTGTCCATGGTCCTGTTGTTTTCTTGGGTGGCTCATTCGCAGATGGGGGAGGAGGGAGATTTTTTTATGGGGTTTATCATGGTATTTGTCAATGCCCTGTTCTTTTTTGGCTATGCATATCTGACTGTATATCTACTGATTCCGTATCTGCTAGTCAGGCAAAAGATCCTTCTTTTCCTCTTATCTTTCCTGGTCATTGGAATAGGGTTGTCATTATTGAAATTCATCTTTTCCGATTTTATATTTTATGAGGCCATTTCTCCCGAAGACACCTCCTCCACTAATATGATAGTCCTTTCTGACATATTGGTGAATACCAAAGATATGACCTTCATTGTGGCACTGTTTGCACTGGCAAAATATGCCCGGGATCATTTTCTGCTGGAATCCAATATCAGGGAATTGCAGCGCAAGGGATTGGAAGCGGAGTTAAAGCTGATCCAGCATCAGATGGATCCGCATGTAATCTTCAATAACTTCAATAATCTCTATTCCATTTCCATGTACAGGCCCGATTATCTCAAGTCTACCGTAAAAAAGCTCAAAGCCATCTTACACTATCTATTTACTGATAGCAAAAGCAATAAGGTGCTTTTGGTGAAGGAAATTGAAATGATTGAGAATTATATCGGACTGGAAAGACTGAGATATGGGGACCGATTGGACGTTTCTTTTAAAATGGAGGGCAAATTTAACGGGCTTTATATTGCCCCCCTGATCCTCTATTCATTTGTTGAAAACTGTTTTGTACACGGTGCTGGAGAGGATCCCAGAAAATCGTGGATCACTATTGAGCTGACGATGAAAGACACCAGGCTCTGTTTCAGAGCTGCAAATTCTGTATTGGAGCATAACATGGCGAAGAGAACAAACGAGAGAACAGGGGCCAATGAGAACAGTGTAAGGAGACTTGAGTTACAATATCCCAATAGCCATAGACTGACTATTCGAGAGAAAGCACATGAACATATTGTCGAACTCAATGTGATCCTGTAACCATATGAAGAATGTGTTTAAACAGATCGGGCAGAGCAGATTACACAGGCATGTGGTATTCTGGGTTTGTTGGGTGGCAGGATTTACTTTTATTAAAAGTTTTGGTCTCTCCCATGAGGTTTATCTGGGTTGGCTTTCTTATTATGTCTTAACCCTTCCTGTCTTTGTGGCTCATACCTATCTGGTAGCTTATGTTCTGATTCCCAATTTCCTTTCCAGAAGATACTTCCCTCTATTTGTCCTCCTGTTCTTACTCCTGATATATGGCTTTTCTGTGGTGGAACTCATTCTGAGCAATGAGTATATCTATAAATGGTTCCCAACAAGCTCAGAGGTGTCTGGCGATTACCTGGCACCGGGGAATGTGATCACCAGTGGCTTGGGTAACTTTTATATTGTACTGGTATTCCTGGCGGCCAGAACAGTCAGGAATTGGTATCACGCCGACAACAGAAGAAAAGAACTGCTGCAAATCGAGCTACAGCAACAGATGGAAAATGCGATCACAAAGATTCAACCTCTGATGCTGTTATATGCCATCGATCACATTGATAAGATGGTTGAGCAATCTTCGCCAGAAATTTCAAAAGCCATTGCGCTGACCTCTGAGTTGTTAAATGATGTAATGACTTATCACGAAGAGAAACAACAGCTGTTCTCTAAGGAGATAAACTTGGTGAAGAAACAAGTCTCTCTTATCTCTCTCCTAAGGAAGAACAAACCCGATGTGGAATTCTTCATTTCGGGGGACCCAGGTCACATAGAACTCCCGCCAATGATTCTATTTACACTGATAGACCTGATATTCAGGAGATTTGAACATGAACAGTATAATCCTGAGCTCATTATTGAAGCTTCGGGGTATTCCAATATGATTACTGTACAGGTGATACATAGCGGGGTAAGAAGAGAGGATGAAGCCATGGAGAAATGCTTAAGCACTATTCAACAGCTGGAATCTTTCTATAAAGGAAAGGTGAGTATTTCATTTGAGACACACCATTTGGGCAGCTCAGTAATTTTGAGGAAACTGTGATAAAAAGAGGTGAATGCCGTTCACCGGGAAAGAGGCGTAATTTACCTGGCGCAGAGGGTTATAAACTGAATAGAATTTTTTCATAATCTGGTATAACATATTTTTGAATTGACTCTATGCACATCAATTAATAACTTGCCGTCAACAGTCTTACTTCAAAGTTTTAGGTTTAATAAGTAACTCACTGGACGGCAAGTTTTTTTTATCATAACCGTACGTTTTCTGTACATTTCCGAACGGTTTTAACACAATTTTACATTTCACAAAATAGGCTAAATGTCAGATATCTTGTTATTTGAAGCGTTTGGCATAAAACATGATATTTGTCATGTTATAAGATATGGGATTAACGGGGATGGTGCGAAAGGGGGTAAAGAATGATAATTAATCAACATCTGGTAGCAAGGAATTATCAGCAGCATGATGATGGAAAGAAGAATCTGGAACTCTTTAAAAGCTTGCTGCAGCCGCACTTCCTGTTTAACTCGTTGAATAACCTGTATGCTCTCTCCCTGCGTAAATCCGATCAGACTCCGGAGGCTATTGCCGGGCTATCTCTATTGCTGGAAAGGGTAGTATCCTACTCAAGAAAGGAGTTGATCCTGCTTTCAGAAGAGATTGAGCTTATCGAGGATTACATTACCCTGGAGAAAATCTGGTTAGGAGAGTGCTCATTCAAGTTAGACTTTCAGGTTAAAGGGGATACGACGGGTGTATCTATTCCACCGCTAACTATATATACCCTGGTTGAAAATGCCTTCAAACACGGGATCCGAAAGTGTGACAAGGACGGTTGGATTGCAGTTCATCTGGTGGTGAAAAAAGATAAGATCCTGTTGAAAGTGCGTAACTCGGTTCAGGATTACTCCAATCCCGCTCACTGCAGTCAGGTTTCTGATTCCGGTTTGGGAATAGCAGCAGTCAGAAAGATCCTGGATAACTCTTTCAGAAAAAACTACCATCTGGAAGCCAGGTGTAATCGGTAAATAACAATACACAACTTTCGGTAAATAGGAATACAGAGTTTTC
>CAZURA010000199.1:0-8170 GCA_964622985.1 uncultured Bacteroides sp.
ACTAGTAAGAGCTTCAAAACTGAGCTGACTTTTGCGAATACCCATAAAGAGCAGTTGGGTCTCTTCATTAATTAGCTCATTTCCTCCTTTTACGATTAGATACTTCTCATGTATCTCATCTTTTAAACTTGAGAATACGATCTTACCGTCATGAACAAAGGTTATGTAGTCTGCAATTTTCTCCAGGTCTGATGTAATATGTGTCGAAAACAAAATGGTTTTTTTCTCATCCTGTAGGAGTTCATAAAACAGATCCAAAAGTTCTCTTCTAAAAAGCGGATCAATCCCTGATGTCGGTTCATCCATGATAATTAGATCCGCATGATGAGAAAGTGCAATGGCCAGTGCCGCTTTCATAATCATTCCACGGGATAGTTTTTTAAGGGATTTATTTACAGGAAGATCAAATTTACCTATCAAGGATTTGAAAACCTCTTCATCCCAAGTCTTGTAGAATGGAGCAATTATCCTTTTTAGCTGGTTAATATTAAGGTGATCATAATAAATTGGATTATCATAAACAAAACCGATCCTGGATTTGATTTCTTTTTCAAAATCAATATTGTCCTGCCCGAATATTTTTATTGAACCTTCATTTCTTCTGATAAGGTTCATTATAAGTTTAATAATGGTTGTTTTACCAGCACCGTTTGGCCCGATAAGGCCCATAATATAGCCTTCTGGTACAGTAAAGGACACATCTCTTAACCTGAATCCCTCAAAATCCTTTCTAAGGTTTTTGATTTCAATTGCATTATCCATTTTGCTTTTGTTTATGGTTCAAATTGTCTTCTTACTCACTCTCATTGGATAACAGAATCAACATTTCTTTTAACTCCTCAAACGTGATATCTAACCTGGCTGCTTCTTTTACAGCCTCGTTAAGCAGGTCTTCAACAGTCTTCATCTTTTTCTCCTTAAGAAGCTCCTTGTTCTGTAAGGCAACAAAACAACCCTTGCCTCCTACCGTATTAATAAACCCTTCCTTCTCAAGCTCTTCATAAGCCCTTTTCGAAGTAATAACACTTATCTGGAGTTCCCGGGCAAGTTTCCTTATGGAAGGCAAGGCATCACCCGGACTCAGATCACCAGAGATGATCTGAATCTTTATCTGTTTGCTCACTTGCTCGTAAATAGGAAGTGGTGAAGAATTGGATATTATTATTCTCATTCTTTTATCTTCTATAATGATATTCTTTACACTATTTTGCATTAATAACCGGTAACATCAAATACGAATTATATTTATCAGCATGATATATTTTTTGTTCTGCTGTGACGTATTTCGTCTCCATTTCATTATGTCCTCCGGTATTAAGATTCCTGGAATACTCCGGGTATAAAGCTGAAGAAATCTCCATCCTGATTCTTTCACCCTCCGAAAATGTATACCCTGTATGGCCCAGATCAATCGTATATTCATATAGCTTATCTTCCTCTAATAATTCAGGTTTTACCATTGAGTTTCTGTAACTGGCTCTGATAACTCCCCATGTCATACCAATAGGAAAAATTGTCTCCTCTTCAGTAACTCCGTATAACATAATACACCAATCCGTATCTTTTGCTGATGATGAGGCATATAATTTTGTTGAAATTGGTCCTGCAATAGTAAAGGGGTTTTCAAATGGTTGTGTCTCATAAACCAGCACGTCTTTTCTGATTGCTACGAGATCAGAATAAGCCCCTGTGGCCCTTCTTTTCATGTAGTCGGTCAAACAATGAGAAGGATCTGCAGGATCATAGGTGTATGTGTCGTACTGTTTTTCTGAGGAAGGTATTTCCAATTGCAATTTACCATCTCCTTTTGACGAGTTTGCCCCATCTTCAGATGTCAGATAAAACCGTGTAAAGTCAGTGCCTGGCAAGGGATAGGTGTCAGCCTCCAACCATTTGTTTGGACCCATATTAAAAACCTGAATCAGCGGGTCTTCTAATATTCCATTCTCCTCACCTTTTAACCAGAAATCAAACCATTTGATATAAAGCTCAATTAGCCCAATGTCTGCTTCTTCTCCCATATCCTGACCGTACAAATATCTCGAAGATTGGTCAGTATGCCCCCAAGGGCCCATTATCATTTTTATAGGTTTATTTTCAGATTTCTTTAAACTGGAATATGCAAGCTTTGTCCCTCTGTTCCCGGGATCAAACCAACCTGATTGTAGGAAAACAGGTATATCAAGATCTTCAAGCTTTTTTAAATAATCTACACTCTCCCAGTATTGATCATTATAATTATGTTTTATCCATTCCCGCCAATAAGGATTTTCTGTTCCAAGAATTTGTTTATCAAGATCAATTACCGGTAAGTGCTTGAGAAGATCATACCAGTCTTTCCTTATGCTTTCTCCAGCTTTCTGAGCCATAGTCTGGGGATCCTTAGCTTCCACAATATCAATCCATCTGATATTCCCACCCATCATAAACAAGCCGTCCTGATAGGGCATATTGCTAAAAGGCATAGATGGTATAATATTGGGAATGATGGTAACCAGGTGTGGTGGATTCAACACTGCAGTAAAAAGCTGTACAGCGCCTGAATATGAACCACCATACATTGCTACTTTACCAGTCGACCAATCCTGTTCAGCCAACCATTCAATAGCATCGTATCCGTCCAATCCTTCACCAATAAATGGTTCCCAGTTGCCCTCGGACTTAAATCGTCCTCTTACATCCTGTATGGCAAAAATATAACCATGTTCTGCAAAAAACTCACCGTATTCCCTGAGAATAGCTTTACTGTAAGGTGTTCTCATTAATATTACAGGGAAAGTACCATCTCTATTTTCAGGAAAATACAGATCGGTAGCCAGTTTTACTCCATCCCGCATCGGGATCATCACTGTAGTAACAGCAGGCTCTGTTGTTTTACATTCAGTTAAACCAATAATTGGGAAATTTATGAAAACAATCAGACTGGTTACAAAGAAGTAAATTCTATCTTTTCGTTTCATATGCTTATTATTTAGACTATTATTGAGGCTTGGTTGTACTTAGTGTTATTATTGTATATACTGTATATATGCAAGTATAGTTCTTTTATTGATACAAGTCAAGGAAAAACACAATTTTCTTTAAATCCCAATTGTTAGCAATCCATCAATATCCCTGAATCGCCCACAAGCGTCACAATTTATTTGGATGGAGAAGAAAATTCCTGGTCTCAACTTTGTTAAGCCTTGCAGAAGATACATTAATACCTGGCCAGATATTGCTTGCTGCTGAATTAGTCAATACACCTAATGAGAGATGATCAGCTGATGACTGAAGAATAATCATTGTCTGAAGCAACCTATAGATAATTCCATACCTGGGTATCGATAAACAGGGCTTGAAACACATAAACCCTGAAAAGAGAGATGTCTTATGTTTACCACCCGGATTTGCCCTACCGGATCGCCCTCAGCATGGTTCCGGCCATAGGTCCCATTAAAGCCAGGATCCTCATTAAGCACCTGGGCTCCCCAAGGGAAATCCTTCAGGAGAAGAGAGATACTCTGATGAAAGTGAAGGGAATTGGAATGCAACTGGCCAATTCCATAAAATCAACCCGCCTGATGAATGCAGCAGAAAGGGAGATGGAATTTTTACTGAAACACAGGATGAAGGCACTTTACTATCAGGACGCAGATTATCCAAAACGTCTTAAAGAATGTGAAGACGGACCCATCCTGTTATATTGCCGGGGAGACCAGGGTTTGCATTCACGACGGTCACTCAGCGTGGTGGGAACCCGAAAAGCGACCCCATACGGGCGAGATATCTGCCGGAATATGATCACCGGACTTGCCTCGGTGATCGATGACCTGGTTATTGTGAGCGGTCTGGCTTACGGGATTGATGTGATCGCGCACAGGGCAGCCCTGGAGAATAACATTCCGACGGTGGCCGTACTTGGTCATGGTCTGGCTACCATATACCCCTGGACCCACCGGGATACAGCCAGGAAGATCAGTGAACAGGGGGCCCTGGTGACCGACTTTCATTCGGGGATGGGCCCTGAGCGAAACAATTTTCTACGACGTAACCGTATCATTGCCGGGCTTGCAGATGCCACACTGGTGGTTGAGTCGGCCAGTGAAGGAGGAGCACTTATCACAGCCGATCTGGCCTCATCGTACAACCGGGATGTGCTGGCCGTACCGGGTCGTACCATTGATGACAGATCGAAAGGGTGTAACGGATTAATAAAAGGAAATATCGCCGCATTAGTAGAGAATCCTGAGGATCTGATATCATGCTTGCGTTGGGATAAGGATCACATGGATCCTAAAAAGACACCTGAAAACACTCCCATTACGACCAGTGAAGAGAAGATACTTTTGCAATGTATCCAGAAAGAGGAAAGAATCGCTCCCGAACTCCTCAGTTACCTGACAAAGATCCCTATTCAGAGGATTCTCTCACTGCTTACGGAAATGGAGCTGAAAGAATGGATCTCTGTGGAACCAGGAAACAGGTACAGTTCAAAAATCCGTCATCTCTGATCTATGGACTTGATCCAAACATGGAATTGTGGTGTGTTGTATGACATATTTAATACATGATAAAGGGCATATAACTCTGATTGAATTAATTCTAGCTTTGCTTCAGTTGAACCTTATTAAAAACTACTATGGATCCAAAAGTTGAACAATTTATGGCCAAGATAAAGGCCAAAAATCCATCAGAACCTGAATTTCACCAGGCGGTACATGAAGTAGCCGAATCGCTGATCCCTTTCATTGAAGAGAATCCCAGGTATAAACATGCCAAAATCCTGGAAAGAATTGCTGAACCTGAAAGGGTGATTCTGTTCAGGGTGCCCTGGATCAATGATAAAGGCGAAGTGGAAATTAACAAAGGTTTCAGAATTGAGATGAATTCGGCCATCGGCCCCTATAAAGGCGGACTCCGTTTTCATCCCACTGTAAACCTGGGTGTGCTCAAATTTCTTGCCTTCGAACAGGTATTCAAGAACAGCCTTACCACACTTCCTATGGGTGGAGGTAAAGGAGGATCTGATTTTGATCCCAAAGGTAAATCTGACAACGAAGTGATGCGCTTTTGCCAGAGCTTCATGACCGAGTTGAGCAGACACATCGGTCCCGATACAGATGTGCCCGCCGGCGACATCGGAGTAGGTGGTCGCGAGATTGGTTTCCTCTTTGGACAGTACAAGCGCATCCGGAACGAGTTTACCGGAGTACTGACCGGGAAAGGTCTCCAGTGGGGCGGAAGCCTGATCAGGCCCGAAGCCACTGGTTACGGTGCGGTCTATTTTGCAGAAGAGATGCTCAATGCCAAAGGTGATGCTCTGAAAGGGAAAGTAGCTACCGTATCAGGCTCTGGGAATGTGGCACAGTTCACGGTCCAAAAATTGACAGAACTGGGTGGTAAGGCAGTCACACTCTCGGATTCGGGTGGTTCCATATATGATCCGGACGGAATTGATGCCGAAAAACTGGCCTGGGTCATGGAATTGAAGAACATCCGCAGAGGCAGGATTAAGGAGTACGCCGAGAAATACGGTTGCGAATATTATGAAGGTAAACGCCCCTGGCACGTGAAATGTGATGTGGCTTTCCCATCAGCTACCGAAAATGAGATTAATAAGGAGGATGCCGAGACCCTGGTGAAAAACGGTTGTACAGTCATCAGTGAAGGAGCCAATATGCCTTCTACTCCCGAGGCTATTGAGGTATATCTTAACGCTAAAATCTTATACGGCCCCGGGAAAGCAGCCAATGCCGGAGGTGTTGCAGTTTCTGGTCTGGAAATGACCCAGAACAGTATGCGCTTGCCATGGAGCCGGGAGGAAGTGGACAATCGACTTCAGAACATCATGAAAAATATTCACCAGACCTGTGTGGATTACGGCACGGAATCAGGGGGATATATCCACTACGTGAAAGGGGCCAACATCGGAGGCTTTGTGAAGGTAGCCGATGCCATGCTGGCGCAGGGTGTTGTATAGAAATGTTTCTTTCGCATATGTTATAACGCTGCCTAAGCCAGAAATGCTGGCTTAGGCAGCTGTTATAATATAGGCTTCAGTTTATTAGTAGGGGGACTTCACTTCATAGACTTTTTCATGGGTAAGGTCCAGAATAAGAATGGTGTGGAATGTGGTCTCAATATTCCATGTGCTGATCTGATTGTGGATATTGAATGCCGGAGAATTCCTGAATCCATTCACTACGATGATTAACCAGATGCGGTCAGGTTTCTGTTTTCTGTAAAGAAGAAGCTTCTTTTCCTTAGCCTCAATAAGGTGTGTAAAGGATTCCCTCAATAGGTCAGGATAGAAGTGATTCTCAAAGTCGGAAGGATTGAAATTGGACCGGGTCAATCGGGTTAGCTCGATCCCTGTCTTACTTTTTGGCCCCGATCGTACCATGAAATCGGGCGATTCCCCTGCATAGATCCGGCCTGCAGGAAACCCGGGATAGAGCCGGATCAGAAGATCCAGGTGTTGTCGCTCCGCAATCTTTTTATTTGATGCTCTTACCATGACACCGACCAATCAGTAATAATACAATTTTCAAAACATATTTTTGAAAGAAAATAGATATCAGAGAGCATCTTTTTTCACATGGCGATGTTGTATGTTTGTATCCTCGTTTTGCTCACATGTACACCGATTCACATACACATCTTTACCTGGAAGCCTTTTCGGATGACCGGAAGGAGATGGTCAGACGGGCATTGAATGCAGGTGTTACCCGCATGCTCCTGCCCAATATTGATAGTCAAACCATCGAGGAGATGTATGCCCTGGCTGACCTGTTCCCAGGCTCATGCTATCCCATGATGGGACTACACCCCACCTCGGTGAAGGAGAATTACCAGGAGGAGCTCAGGATCATTGAAAGCCATCTGAATAGACCAGGCATTGTAGCTATTGGGGAGACCGGGATTGATCTTTACTGGGATAAAACTTTTATTCAGGAGCAGAAGGTGGCCTTTAAAACCCAGATTCAATGGGCAAAGAAGATGAAACTTCCCATCATCATACATGCCAGGGATTCCTTCAGAGAGATCTTCCAGGTACTTGATAAAGAGGGCAATATTGGACTACAAGGGGTATTTCACAGCTTTACCGGAAATATGAGTGAGTTGGAGCAAGCACTCTCTTATGGTTTTATGATCGGTATCAATGGCATAGTTACTTTCAAAAACTCCAACCTTGAGGAGATCGTGCGTGCCATTCCCCTTGATCGTCTCCTCCTGGAGACCGATGCGCCCTTTCTCTCGCCTGTTCCCCACAGAGGGAAGAGGAATGAGAGTAGTTATCTGGTACACATTGCTGAAAAGGTGGCAGAAATTAATCATTTATCCAAAGAAGAGATCGGTGAGATAACCAATGCAAATATTGATAAACTCTTTAAAATGAATCCCCGGCATGACACCTGACATCACTTCTATATTAATCATCTACACAGGGGGTACCATCGGAATGCTTGAGGATCCGGCAAAGGGTACACTCAAACCCTTTGATTTTACGAAGATCATGAAGCAGATTCCCGAGATCAAGGGACTGGGCTTCCACATTGAAACCATCAGTTTTGATCCTCCCATAGACTCATCTGACATTGATACCCACACCTGGATCCGACTGGTTGAAATCATTGAAGAGAATTATAAGGCCTTCGATGGATTTGTTGTATTGCATGGAACGGATACCATGGCTTATTCCGCATCGGCATTAAGTTTTATGCTCGAGGACCTGACGAAGCCGGTCATCTTCACAGGTGCTCAGTTGCCTATCGGTGCTCTTCGTACCGATGGAAAAGAGAACCTGATCACATCCATTGTCCTCGCCGCCGCGAAAGAGAATGGGAAACCTGTAGTTCCCGAGGTGTGTATCTACTTTGAAAGCAAGTTATCCAGAGGAAACAGAACCACAAAGGTAAATGCAGAGCATTTCAACGCGTTCCAATCTGCCAACTATCCATACCTTGCAAAAGCCGGTGTACATCTGGTCTATAACCGTGAATATGTCAGGTATCCCGGGGAGTTCCATGAGCTGGTTGCCCATAAACAACTCAATACCCACATTGCTATTCTCAAGCTCTTCCCGGGTATTACCCCTGAATATATGGATGCAGTGCTGGAGTATAAAGGTCTGAGAGCAGTTATTCTGGAGACTTTCGGAGCTGGGAATGCCCCTACTGGAATATGG
>CAZURA010000200.1:0-8165 GCA_964622985.1 uncultured Bacteroides sp.
ATACGAAATATTAATTCTTCAGACGCAGATAAATGGAAAGTCACAACATTAATTAAATGTTACAGGGTTGTAACATCCAAAATTGAGAAAATGACTGACCACTTTCTTTCATTCGAACAAATGGCTGAGTTGTATACGGTTGAGCAGGATTGGCTGTTCGAGAAGTTACTCGTTAAATTAAATGCCCAAAGGCGTGTACTCCTCACTGCGGATCAGGGCTGGGGGATACAGGAATATGTAAAAGAGCTGGGATTCCAGCTGGAAGAGAAATACCGGGACATTCAAATCTGTTATATAGATGTGAGATTAGCACAGACTTCTGAATCATTTCTTAACCTCTTTCACACTACCCTTTCCCACAAATTCCCTGAGGTAAAATCACTTCAAGAAGTCCGCCCTGGTAGCTTAGCCTCGCTCAAGCTTCCCACTGTCATAGCACGCAGAAAAAAGATCAGGATTGGGATCTTCCTCTCTAACTCACACTTGTTTCACCGCTTCAAGGATGCAGATTCTTTCCTGAGAACACTCAAACTTCATCTGCAAAATCAAAAAAAGTGCATATTTTGCCTGTATGGCGATAGTACTAGCTACTACAGAGAACTGGTCCACTCTCCTGGGCCTCTTTCTGGTCTTGGCCAGCTTTTTGAGCTAAGGCACAATCCTACAAAACACCGATCAGCCAGTATTCGAAAGATCTTCCACGATCACAAAAAAAGGATAGGCTTTACGACCTCGATCCAGATGTCCAGTGCAGTGGACAACCACCCATTTTATCTAAAACTTTTGGTCTGGCATGCACTGATCAGGACCCGGAGCCAATGTACTATGAAGACAGTTGATATGGCATTGAATGACCTTATCCTTCATTTTGAACATCATTTCCGCAAGACCGCAGATAATTTGACACCCAAGCAATTAAGCTTTCTACATGCCCTGGTTGAGGAGTGTTCTAAACTCTGTTCCGCAGCGACGCGAGAGGCCTACCAACTGGGGTCGTCGAGTAATGTTGCCCGGATTAAACAAAGTCTGGCAAACAAGGAAATCATAGATACAGGGAGCCATGATACAGTTTTTGTCGATCCTGTATTCAGGGAATGGCTGCGGATACGCTATTTTAAAAACCAGGTAGATAGGGAAGGTTCCGACTGATGAAGCTTTTACCATACAGTTCGGTCAGTTTTTTAACCAACTCCTCAATCAAAGCGCTACCCTACGAGCAGGTATCTGCTACTTCTTCAACACCAGCGAGGGATCAACCGGGTAACGACCAAACTCTTTTCCATATACCGCAATACCTCCTTCACCCTCAGTCTCGATCCGAACGTTCAGAACGCTCTGTTCGATCACACGATCCCAAAGCTTTTTTTCAATGGGCACTTTGACCAGATACCCATAGGAACCCGCCTCCCTCAGTTTTCTGTCCTTCAATTGGTGATGCCAGGAGAGCACACCGCGGTGATCTGCCGGATCGTCTGCCAGGGTAGTGGTAAATACCTTCTGACCATTTATGCTAACAGAGATATCGGAGGAATAGAGCTCTTCATCAGTCATCGGGTAAGCGTTGGGATTGGCGCTGGGTGCTACTGTGGATCCGCGCATGAAGTCCTGGTTTCTGTTGTAATCCTCCATATCTTTGACAAATAGCTCTTTGGCTGAAAGTTCAACCAGAAAATAGGCTTCTTTTACCTCTTTGAGGGCTCTCTTTTTGCTAATGGGGATGGAATACTCGAAATAGCCTGTTCCTGCTCCGTTCACCTTCCTGCCTTTCAGTACATTCCATTGTTTAACGCTCCAGTGAGCTCTTGTGAAATCACCAGCAGTAGTACTGATCACAGTAACACCAGGTACGGATTCTTCGGATTGGATCTCAAAGTGCATAAAGTTGCGCTGCAGGATCTGTCCCGATGTGTCAGCCACCTTCAACTTCAGGGTGGCCAAACCTTCCAGGTCAGGTATATGGATAAGCAGGGGATCCAGCTCTTTCTGCATCCAGGGTGTATACTCCACCTCTCTGGTGCCAGATAGCAGGGTGCTCGATTCCCCGATGCGGTTCATGACGGAGAGTTCATACGAGATCGTTAACGCTTCGCCAAACTCTTCCCCGGTCATCACAGAGAGAAAGAGGGGAACCTCCAAATGCTCATCTCCTTGTACCGTTTTGCAGATCTCATTTCCGGTGGAAAGATAGACATCCGCATGCAGATCTTTTAGACTCATGCCGTCCACCATATCGCCCATTCCTGTCTCCTTCTCCGACCGGTCGAACCGCCAGTATCCGTTCCATTCATTGATCACATCGTGATGCTCGGTATAGAGCCATCCTCCTACTTTCGGGTAGGTTCTGAAGGTATTGATCATCCGGTGGTAGTCCCAGCTCCAGTCCACATCACCCGTACTTCCTTCATAGCCCCAGACATTGCCGCATTCCGAGTTGATATTGGGTTGTCTTCCCTGCCTGAACCGGTCTTCAAAGTCGAAGTTGCTGCCTTCATAGGTATGTTCTGTCAGGTTCTTCAGGTGATTATCCCATTCCCAGCCAGGCAGATATGCATGCCAGGAATTGATATCGGTTTCGGTGTGACCGCGTCCACAGCAAATGGAGTTGTCTTCGGTAAGCCTGGTGGGATCGAGCGATTTGGCCAGGTAATACATGGAAACCACCCAGTCCTGGGTTTCATGGGTATACTCCCTGGTGAATCGGCCAATCTTGTTTTTACCTGTGATGCTGTGCAATCCCCAGGTTTCATTAAAAATGACCCAGGAGAAAATGGAGGGATGATTGTAATCCCGTTTGATCATTTCACGCAGAGTGTATTCCGACTCATACTGCATCCTTTCTCCGGGTTCTCCCCAGCTGTTGGGCAGGTCTTCCATCACCAGCAGTCCCAGCTTATCGGCCCAGTAGAGTTTTCGGGGTACTTCCACTTTAATATGGGTGCGAATGCCGTTCAGTCCGATGGATTTGCTTCTCATGATCTCTTCCCTCATGAACTGATCGCTGGGGAAGGTATAAAATCCGTCAGGATGATACGATTGATCCAGTGCAAGCTGCATGTAGACGGGTTCATCGTTCAGCGCAATGTAGGGAAAACCGGTTCCGGGAAGATCCACCACAGAGATCTTCCTCATCCCGAAATAGGAGTTCACCACATCCTCTTCCAGTGTGGCGGTGACTTCATACAGATAGGGATCATCAAGCTCCCATAAACGGGGGTTGGGAATCTTTATGTCCGCACTGAGCTTGCGCATACCTTCTGAAACGGTGGATTGATGGGTTACGGGGCCCCCGGGAGTCTGGATCGTTATTGCCAGGCTCATATCCTTTTTGGCAATATCGGGAAGATAGGCCGTGACTGTCACCTTGTCATTATCTATATCGGGTGTAAAATGGAGCGCATCTATATAATCGTTACCCCTTGCCTCCAGATAGACGGTTTGCCAGATACCTCTGGCATTCCCGTATCCCTGTTTCCCGTACAGCGTAAAATCGCGCCGGGCATCGTCCACCCGGATGACCAGCTTTTGGGATGTACCATATTGAATATGTTCTGTTAGCTCGAAGGAGAAGGGTATATACCCCCCCTGGTGTTTGCCCAGTAATGTGCCATCCAGCCAAAGGGTGGTTTCCCAATCGGACGCACCGATGGTCACAAAGATCCTTTTATCCTTCCACTCTTCATCCACTTTAATCTCGCGCTGATACCACCCAATGTCTGCGGCATCTTCTACTCCTGACAACCTCGAGCCCCATGGAAAAGGTACGAGGATCGATTTGTCAAATGAGGTGTTCCCTTGCGTCCAGCCTTCCTCAATCCCCAGGTCCAGACTGTCAAAAGCAAAGGACCAGGTGCCGTTCAGGTTTTGCCATAGTGGCCTTTGGAAATCTGGACGGGGATGTTCAGGCAGCGGGATCTCCTGTTCCTTGATGAGCGGGATCTCCTGAGCCTCGGGGAGCGTTATCACCTGTTCCATTACGAGTCGGATCTCCTGAGCCTCGGGGAGCATGGTCTCCTGAGCCTTTATGAGGGGGCTCCCTAACAGGAAGAGGGAGAGTGTCAGTGTACAGAGGATAGCTCTTTTCATGGTGTCTATAGTTAGCAGTTTTTAGCCCAGTTTCTTATTGGTGTCACGGATGAATCCCATAATCTCTTCCCGGCCGGTCCCTTTCACAGCACTTGATTCGAAGATCAGCGGTAGTTCCTCCCAGGTGTCGGCAAGCTCCGCCTGCAGCATTTGCAGGTTTTTTGACTTCTCCTTCTGACTGATCTTGTCCACTTTGGTGAGCACAATGACAAAAGGCAAATTGCTGTCGCCCAGCCACTCAATAAAATCCAGATCGAGCTGTTGGGGAGGAATGCGTGCGTCGACCAGTACGAAGAAGCAAACCAGGTTGGAACGGAGGGTGGCGTATTGCTCGATCATGCGTGCAAAAGATTCCCGCTCCTTTTTGGATACTTTGGCATATCCGTAACCCGGGAGGTCGGCCAGGAACCACTCATTGTTGATCTTGAAATGGTTGATCAGCCGGGTCTTCCCCGGAGTAGAAGAGATTTTCGCCAGTTTTTTCCTTTCCACCAGCATATTGATCAGTGAGGATTTACCCACATTGGATCGCCCGATAAAGGCATATTCGGGGATGGGATCTTTGGGACACATAGTCACGTTTGGACTGCTGGAGATAAATTGCGCCTGGGTGATGGTCATATGAAGTGGTACAGATTTATGATTATCGGTTATTGGGACGATCTATTTTGTATATATTTCCAACAGAGTTGTCGATTCTGTGGGAATGATGGCCAGGTTTTTCAGTTCTGCCGGGATCAGCACAGTTTCACCTTTTTTGATCTGCTCCACGCCTCCCGGGAAGGAAATTCCCGCTTCCCCTTCCATACACATGTAGATCACAAAGGAGTCGATCATGTTGAAATCTTTCTCTACCGGCTGGTCAAATTTGATCACACCGGTAGTAAAATAGGGAGAATCCACCGCAGTGACCGTACTGTTTTTCACAGGTTGGTAAGGGGTTTTATAATCGGGATGGAACTGAAAATCGATGGCATCCAATGCCAGGTCCACATGTAGCTCACGGGGATTCCCTGCATCATCCACCCGGTCCCAGTCATATATCCTGTAAGTGATATCAGAGGTCTGCTGGATCTCTGCCAGCAACACACCGGCCCCGATGGCGTGGATCCGGCCGGCCGGCATAAAATAGATATCCCCCTCTTTCACCTGTTCATAATTAAGAATCTCTTTCAGTGTTCCACCCTTAAAATGTTTCAGATACTCTTCCCGGTCCAGTTCCCGGTTGAATCCGGCGATAAGCTGACCCACCTGAGATTCTACGATATACCACATCTCAGTTTTACCATAGGAGTTATGTCTCGATTTGGCCAGGGTATCATCGGGATGTACCTGGATGCTCAGTACATCGCTGGCATCGATAAACTTGATCAGCAGCGGAAACTCCAGCCCGAATTTCTCATAGATCCGGTCACCCACCAGGTCACCCATATAGACCTCCACCAGTTCCTGAAGGTTATTACCTGCCAGAAAACCGTTCTCTACCACCGAAATATCACCGCTAAACCCTGAGATCTCCCAACTTTCGCCTGCCTTGTCCGACGCTTTTTTCCCCAGCGTTTCACGTAGCCGGGGACCACCCCAGATCTTATCTTTCACAATAGGTTTAAACTTCAGAGGGTATAAGGTGGTATCCATGATCATCTAAATTCTTTGTTCCTGGTGTGTTCTACGGTACATCAAAGTTAGTACATAGTTTTACTTTTTATACTTTTGCACTTTTACACTTTCATCTAACCTATGTTTACTATTGGTATAGCAGGCGGGACAGGATCGGGAAAAACGACAGTGGTTAACAAGATCCTGGAACGGATCCCCAAGGACCGGGTAGCACGGGTTCCGCAGGATTCCTATTACTGCGACAGCAGTCACCTTCCGCTGGAGGAGCGGCAACAGATCAATTTCGATCATCCCGATTCACTGGAATTTGACCTGCTGGTGGATCACATCCGGAAGCTAAAGGCGGGGCAACCGGTTCAGCAACCCATATACAGTTACCTGACCTGTACGCGGGCAGAGGAGACCATTACTGTGGAACCAAAGGAGGTGATCATTCTGGAAGGGATCCTGATCTATACCCACATGCCCCTGGTCGAGGAGATCGACATCAAGGTGTTTGTGGATGCAGATTCGGATGATCGTCTGGGGCGAGTGATCGAAAGAGACATGATGGAGCGGGGCAGGGATGTGAAAAGCGTACTGGAGCGGTACGGAAAGACTGTGAAACCCATGCATTTACAGTTTATCGAGCCCTCAAAACGGTATGCTGATATTATTGTTCCCCAGGGAGGAATGAACGAAGTGGCCATCTCCATTCTCCTCCACACCATCGAAAAGAAACTGAACCTCTAAGCACTGAGAACTGAGCACTGAATACAAACTTTCTGTGAACTGAAAACTAACTTCTGGCGTGATATTTGTTTTATATCTGGCAAACCTGTAAGTTTATCTCGAGATGTTGGCACGTGAACTCATATCGGATGTGGTGACTGCCCTGAAGACTTCTGACACGGGCACCATGGCGCTTGCCTGGATGGAGGTGTTCAGGATCAAACATTTGCCCATTGTTAATCACAGGGAGTTTCTGGGACTGATCTCCGATGCGGATATTTATGATCTGAACAATCCCGATGAGCCGGTGGGCAACCATGAGCTCTCCCTTCAGAAACCTTTTGTAAATGAGGATCAGCACATTTACGAGGTGATTGAGTTGCTTTCCAGGCTGGAACTCACCCTTGTACCTGTGTTGAATGCCGAGTCACAATACCTGGGGGTGATCACCATGGAGGACCTCACCCGGAGATTTGCACACCTGTCAGCACTGGAACAGCCTGGGGGTATTGTGGAACTGGAAATGAGCAACCATGATTATTCCCTGTCAGAGATCTCCCAGATCGTGGAGGGGAATAACGGAAGGATCCTGAGCCTGTATATCGCTGCTTCCGACGATAAGTCGAAGCTTCGGGTGACCCTCAAAACCAACCTGACCGATCTCACTTCTGTGATGGAGACTTTCCACCGGTATAATTACACCGTGGTCTCTTCTCATTTGAATGATGAGGACCTGGATGAGTTCTACCAGGAGAGGTTTGATGTCTTTCTTAAATATCTGAATACATAAAAAATGCAAGTCGCTGTTTTCGGAAGGAATTTTCCCTCCTATGCCCGCGAGAATATTGCCACCATGTTCAGTAAGTTCAACAAGCTGAATGTGGATGTGTGGGTGTTTGAAGCCCTGTATGAGTTTCTGCAAAAAAAGACCGGATTGAGGCCCAAAGTGGCGGGACTCTATACGGATCATACCAACCTTCCCGCTGATCTCGATTTTCTCTTTTCCCTGGGAGGCGACGGGACTTTCCTGGAGACAGTGAACCTGGTAAGGGAGAGTGCGATTCCTGTACTGGGTGTGAATATCGGCCGACTGGGCTTCCTCTCCTATATCTCACAGGAGAACCTTTCCGAATCGCTGGATAGTGTATTCAGCGGGAAATTCGATATCGAGGAGCGAATGTTGTTAAAAGTGGAGGCTTCCGGGCATTCACTGAACGATCTGGATGTGGCCCTGAATGAGGTGCGGATCTATAAAAACAGCGGTTCCCTTATCACCATACATGTGAAGGTGAATGATGAGTTTTTAAGTGCTTATTGGGCCGACGGACTTTTGTTATCAACACCCACAGGCTCCACTGCCTATAACCTCAGTGTGGGGGGACCCATTGTGGTTCCTGAGTCCAATACATTTGTGCTTTCACCCATTGCTCCGCATAACCTCACCGTGCGACCCCTTGTGCTTCCCGATTCCGCAGTATTACAGCTTTCCGTGGATACCAGGGATCATCAGTTTCAGCTGGCACTGGACAGTCGTACCGTTGACCTGGATGTGGACACTACGGTGACCGTACGAAAGGCCGATTACACCTTGAAAATGATCCGGATAGAGAATATCAGCTTCTACAGTACCCTGCGAAACAAATTGATGTGGGGAGCAGATAAACGGAATTAAAAATATTTGTTTATTTTTATATTCCATTAGTGGGCACTAAAAATATTTAATCGTTCTTTGAAATTCTTTGTTTATCGCA
>CAZURA010000201.1:0-8155 GCA_964622985.1 uncultured Bacteroides sp.
TTTTCACAAAGATACAAAATAATATTACGTCATAGTATATTTAACTTAACACTAGCTGCCAGGGAGTCCGAAATTGCTATTGATATAAAGGAAGATGAAGTGCTTATGATCAGACAACAGAAGGAATTACAACAGCTTCAACTAGAACAGTCACAGGCACAGCTTCGTGAGAGAAATTCACTTGCATTGCTTGCCTTTGTGGGTATTGCATTCGTCCTGATACTTCTGATCATATCCACCAGGGCCTATCTTTTAAAACAAAAGGATAATAACAAGCTTGCAGAGCAGAAGAATCAGATCTCCGAGAAGAACGAAGAGCTGAATCATCAAAATGCCGAAATCTCTGCACAAAGGGATGAAATTGAAGCCCAGAGGGATGAGATTGAGGCACAGCGTGATATGGTTACTGGCCAGAAGGAGCAGATCGAAAAGACTCATAATGACATCTCAGCCAGTATTGAATATGCCATGCGGCTTCAGTCTGCTATTTTTCCCGGTGAAGGCCTGCTAAAAGAGTGCTTTACAGATCACTTCATATTCTTCAGACCCCGTGATAAAGTGAGTGGGGACTTCTATTGGTGGACCATAGAACAGAATCAGATTATACTGGCTGTGGCAGATTGTACCGGGCATGGTGTTCCAGGAGCTTTTATGAGCATGCTGGGTGTTTCATTGCTAAGGGAAATAATCAATAAGGAACATATCACTTATCCCGGTACCGTTCTCCAGCGATTGAGGGAAGAGGTAATAAGGTCGTTAAATCAATCCGGTAAGTTTGGAGAACAAAAAGACGGGCTTGATATAGCTGTGCTCTCCATTGACCCGGAGACTTTGAAATGCAGTTACGCAGGTGCCAACAATCCAGCTTATGTGATGAAAAACAGTGAACTGTTTGAGTATAAAGCAGACAGAATGCCAATCTCTATTTACGATCGCATGGATCCGTTTACCACACATGATATTCAGCTGGAAAAGGGCGATCTCCTTTACCTGTTTAGTGATGGATTCCCGGACCAGATGGGTGGAAGCAAGCGAAAGAAGTTCAAGTATAAGGCTTTTAGAAACCTACTGGTTGAATACCATGAAATTCCGCTCACCATGCAACATGAGGCATTGACAGAAACGATAGTGGAGTGGCAGGGTGACCATGAGCAGATCGATGATATGGTGATCGTGGGGCTGAAAGTGTAATACCGACTAAGCTGTTTTCCAGATATTCCTCTTCTCCAGTGGAATCTTTTCGTTGAAGAACATGTTGGCGATCACTTCGAAGTAGGGGGTGTGATCGGAAACGATGAACTGATCCTCAGCCATGCGCCGGCTGCTCAGCAAGTTAGTCTCCAAGAGGAAGTGATGAACCGATTGGGCCACTACCTGGGCCGTGTCAAGTACGTTAACTTCAAAATTCAGGAAACGGCTGATCTGGTTTCGGATAATGGGATAGTGTGTACAGCCAAGTATCAGAGAGTCGATCCCCTTCATCTCTTTCCTGGAGAGGTAAGAGCGGATGATGGCATTGGAGATGTCGTCAAATACAAAACCCTCTTCAATCATAGGCACAAAAAGAGGAGTGGCCAGTGAGTTGACCTGTAATTGGGGAGCCAGTTCATTGATTCTCCTTTCGTAGGTCTTCGAATCGACGGTGGCTTTGGTGCCGATAATACCGACCGTACTTAAATCGCCGTTATCGGAACACACCTGGTGCACCACAGGATCGATCACGTTCATCACCACTGCCTTCTTCCCCACATGCTCCTTCACCTCCTCGTAGGCGTTGGAAGATGCACTGTTGCAGGCGATCAGAATCACCTTACACTTATGCTCCAGCAAAAAATCGGCAATCCCCACCGAATACTGAACAATGGTCTCCTTAGATTTATCCCCATAGGGAAGATGAGCCGTATCCCCGAAATAGATCAGTTGCTCGGCCGGCATCAGGGTGCTCAATGCATGAGCAACGGTGAGCCCTCCGACTCCCGAATCAAATAATCCTATTGGACTGCTTTTTGCCATACACCTAAATTAATAAAAAATGGGATTATGAAGTAAAAAATTCTCCATAATCCCATCTGTATCTTTTTGTGTTTCTGTGCACTAAGTACTTACCACTACCTTTCTGAGTACCCGGCACTTTGCACAAGGCTCTCAGAGGCCCAGTTTCACCTTAACCAGAGGGAGCAGATCAAGGCTCTCCTCGGAGGTGTAGACCGGGTTGCCCTGGCTCAGGTCGAACACGTAGATCAGGCCCTTCTCTTTGGCTACCTCATCGATCGCCTTCCTGGCTTTGTCCATCACCGGCTGGATCATCAGCATGCTCTGCTGCTGCAGGTCCTGCTGTGCAGTCTGCGCGAAATTCTGAAGGCGCACCTGCATCTCCTGGATCTCGGAAGCCTTGGCCTCTTTGATCAGGTCACTCATGGTCGCTTCAGTCTGATTGAACTCCTCGATCTTCTTGTTGATCTCCACCTGGATCCGTTCAATCTCCAGGTCATACTGAGAGCGTAAATCCTGTACTTGTACCTGTGCAGAATCGTATTCGGGCATAGCCTGCAGTAACTGCTCGGAGGTGATGTGTCCGAATTGCTGTGCATTCACTAAAAGGGCGATACCCAGTATACCCATTGTCAGGGTAATTCTTTTAAGAGTTTTCATTGTGTAATATTTGCGTATTTAATTGATTGCTTGCAAAAAGCGCCTACAAACGTACAGGTTTTAATTCTTATAACCTAACTTTTTCAGCACTTCATCGCTCAAATCATAACGGGGATTAGAATACAATATGGAAGCACCCGATGCGGTATCGAAAATGACCGCATAGCTGCCTTCGGCTGAAAGCTCTTTTACCGCTTTATATATGGCATCCTGGATGGGTTTCACCAGTTCCTGTCTCTTTTTTGAGAGATCTCCTTCCGGACCAAAATATTTGGACTGAAGCTCTTTCACTGTGCGCTCTTTGGTGATGATCTCCTCTTCCCTCTTCTTCTTCATCTCATCGGTAAGCAGAACACGTTCTGACTGATAGGTTTTGTACATTTTTTCAATCTCTTCGTATTCTGCAGCAATCTCGGTTTCCCATTCTTCCGAAACTTTATTCAATTCCTCCTGTGCTGCATTGTACGAGGGGATATTCTGAAGGATATAATCGGAGTCCACAAATGCGAACTTCTGGGCCAGGAGTGCTCCTGCGAAGAGAAAAATTACCAGGGCACTTGTTATCACTTTTTTCATGACTGATAGGTTTTATTTGAATATACGATTAGGTTTTCCTGTTGTATCTCATTCAAACTCCGTACCAAAATATAAAATCTCCATTAAAACTGCTGTCCGATGGTAAAGTGGAACTGCGAACCGCTGATCTCTCCATTGGAGTTGGGATAATCGTCGAATCCCCATCCCCAGTCGATCCCCAGGAGTCCGAACATAGGCAGGAAGGCACGTACACCCACACCCGCTGCACGTTTGGCATTGAATGGATTGAACTCCTCAATGCTGTACCAGGCATTACCCGCTTCCAGGAAGCCGAGTACAAAAATGGTGGCTGAAGGATTCAGAGATACGGGGTACCTCAGTTCCATGGAATACTTGGTATATACATTACCCGAACGGTTCCCGTTCACGATGGGGGTCAGGCTCCGGTTGGGATAACCCCGCTGTGCTATGGTCTCCCGTCCATAGAGGTTGTATCCCGATAATCCGTCACCTCCCAGGTCAAATCCTTCGAAAGGTGAGGGACCGATATCGTCGTTATAATGAGCCAGATACCCCCAATGCAACCGCGTCATCAGCACCAGGTCGCCTATCAGCGAGTGGTACCAGTCAGCCTTGAACATCCAGCGGTGGTACTCCACCCATTTGTATTTATCCTCATCGGCTATGTTTGTGTAGTCTTTTCCATTCACCAACGAATAGGGAGGAGTGATCTGCAAACTCAGGTTGAGGTTGGAACCTCGCCTCGGATAGATAATCTGATCCTGCGAGTTACGCCCCAGGGTGGTGGTAAAGCTGAAATTATTAAAGTATCCGTTATCTACGATGAAAAGATGCGGATAATCCTTCACCTTGTACCTCTGAAATGAGAGTGAATTGTAGAGGGTAAAGAAGTCATCGGGCCAGTTTAATCTTCTTCCCAGGCCAATGGAAGCACCCGCCACGGAATAGTATTCATCCTTAATATCTTTCGCATTCCGTGTATACCACATGGCATAGGGATTCCGGTTCATCTTGGAGTAGTATCCGGAGATGGAGAATGAATTGGGTTTTTTCCCTCCAAACCAGGGCTCCACAAAAGAGAAGTTATAGGACTGGTAGATCTTTCCGTTGGACTGCGCCCTGATGGAGAATGTTTGTCCGTCGCCCGATGGCACCGGTCTCCACGCCTTGGGATCGAAGATCCTCTTGGCCGCAAAATTGGAAAAACGGATCCCCACGGTCCCCACCAGCATCCCGGCACCGTACCCTCCGGATACCTCCAGCTGGTCGGTGGCACGTTCCACCAGTTTATACTCAATATCCACACTACCATCAGATTGATTGGGAATGGGATTGGGTTCTATCTGTTCCGGATCGAAATGTCCCAGGTTGGCCAGCTCCCTGACGGTTCTGATCAACTCCTGCTTGCTGAATTTATCACCCGGAAGTGTCCGTAGTTCCCGCCTTACCACATGTTCATTGGTTCGGGTATTGCCTTTGATGATCACCTTGTTGATCGTAGCGATCTCACCTTCATAGATACGCATTTCGAAGTCGATGGTGTCATCCTCCACACTCACCTCTACCGGGGTCAGCTGAAAGAAGAGATAGCCGTTATCCAGGTAGACCCCGTTTACCGCATCTTCATCAATCAAGAGCCGCTCGTCCAATACCGTCTGGTCAAACACATCCCCCTTCTCGATCCCCAACACCGCATCCAGCAGTTCCGCGGGATATTTGGTATTTCCGATCCACTTGATATCCCCGAAGTAGTACTTGTTACCCTCCTCGATGTTCATAAAAAGGTCGAGCCGGCTCTCTTTGATGGGTGAGAGCGCTACCGAATCGGAGAGCACCTTGGCATCCCTGTACCCGTTCTCATTATAAAACTCAACCAGTTTCTTCTTATCCTCCTTAAACGATTCAGACACCAGCTTGGAAGCCTTGAATATATTGATATTCACCTTTTTGGTATCCTTCATCTTCCTCCTCAGAAGACTCTCTTTAAAAGCATTGGCCCCGGTAAAGTAGATCTCATCGATCTTCACCCGATCCCTTTTGTCGATGTCGACCTCCATCTGGACCATATTGACCCTGATTGTATCGTCTTTGAGGTTGATGGAGACATCCGCATTGAGAAATCCTTTCTCAATAAAGTGCTCCTTGATGATCCGGGTAGTGTTGTCCATGATATCGGCCGTCACCTGTTGCCCGTTCCTGAGATTGATCTTCTCCCTGATATCCTGCTGCTCCGACTTACTGATCCCGTTTAGGGTGAGTCGCGACATCCGCGACTGTTCGGTAAGGTAAATATCGAGCCAAACACTATCGTTCCTGATCTGAGTGGCTGTGATCTTGGCATCGGAAAACAATCCCTGTTTCCAGAATTTCTTCAACACCTTAGTCACATCATCACCCGGTATGGATATAGTATTTCCCGCTTTCAGTCCCGAAAGGCTTACCAATACCTCCTTCTGGATGAATTCAATGCCGCTGACCGTTACATCGGCAATCACATAATCTTTGGGATTTGAGTAATCCATTACCCTTAGGGAATCGTAGGGAATCCTCTCCTGAACCGGATCCTGGGCCTTCAGCTCCCGGAGGCCCATAAAGCCTGAAGCAATGATCAGGAGTATAAAAAATAGAAAAGTCCGTTGTCTCATTCCTGCTTTAATTATTCAAAGTAACCGCTCTGGGATTTTCACTCACCTTACCGAATCGTCGCTCCCGTCTCTGATAATCGATAATGGCCTCATAAAAATGCTCCTTGCGATAATCGGGCCACAATACAGGTGTAAAGTAGAGCTCGGTATAGGCAAGTTGCCAGAGCAAAAAATTACTGATCCTCCGTTCACCGCTTGTACGAATGAGCAACTCAGGGTCTGGAATGGAAGCTGTAGCCAGATATGACTCCAGCATGTATGAATCCACACTATCCGGATCCAGTTTCCCGGCTTTGGCATCCTGACACATCTTCTTCACTGCATCGGTAATCTCCCACCTTCCGCTGTAACTGAGGGCCAGAATCAATTGTAGCCCCGTATTACCGGAAAGGAAATCAACCGCTTGCATGAGATGCTTCTGTACGCTTTTTGGAAGGTCAGCAACATTTCCAATCACTAGCAGGCGGACATTATTCTCGTTTAGTTTTTTGGTTTCATTGGTAATAGTAAGGGTAAGGAGTCTCATCAGCCCTTCTATTTCGGCACGGGGTCGACTCCAGTTCTCCGTAGAAAAGGCATACAAGGTGAGGTAATCCACACCCAGTTCTCCCGCTGCCTCTACGGCTTGTCGAACCGACTCCACTCCATTCCTGTGTCCGAACAGGCGCTCCCCCCCCTTCTTCTGTGCCCAGCGACCATTGCCATCCATGATCATGGCAATATGTTGCGGTACATGCTCCCTGTTTATTTGCTCTTTCAAATCCATGCTTTGTCAGCTCCTAATCCATTAGTCGTATGTCGGACACTCTCCCAAGTAATTAAAGATCTTATACGTAAGGAACAGTCCTGAAAACAAATACCAGTCATTATTCCCTACAGGTGTCTGCACCGTTTCTCCACCCAGGTTGGTCACCCCGTCTATGCCATCGTTAAAGGTCTTTCTCATATTGACTTCAAGTCCCCCACTCAACCTCTTTCCCAGGTTGACTTTTAAGCCACCTCCGAAGGGCAGGTACAGATGCGACACCGATTCGCCTGTATAGTTGAGACTGTACCCCAATCCCGCTGATACATAAGGCGAATACTTCGTTTTCCCGTGAGCCGTTTTATAGGGCCACCAGTTAAATTCAAAATCAAGGCCCAAATCTACGAAACTTGACTGGAATTCCGCTACTCCGCCCCTGAAATTCTCATTTAAACCGCTTAATGTGTAGACGATCGCATGGGCCCGTATGGCATTCCTCATGTTCACATTATACCTGACGATGGGACCGATAGCCGGTGGCACCGTGTGGGGCATTGGAACCACCGTACTCAGATCCCCCATATACCAGGGAACTCCGGCAAAGAAGCCAATATCAGCTTTTCGTTGCCCCTCAAGAGACAAAGAGAAAAACAATAAAGTAGTGATGATAACCAGCAGGATACCCCTGAAAGCTTCGGGCCTCCTACCTGTAGAGTCTTCTGAAAATAGGTCGTCTCCTTCTGTCGTTACGTATTTTATAGATTGCTTTGACACTTGTCAGGTAATAAGAATCGTTATATTGTGACCATTGTGATGAATAACCGTCCAGGTAATCAGACAGGGTAAATTGGTAACCTATCTCTACTCCCAAACTCCAGCGCGGATCAATGGACCACTTGATCCCGCCGCCCACGGGGAAAACGGCAGTATAGTGCATATTATTGCTATACCCGGGATTACTCAAAGGCTCCTCTCCCCCGTTATTCAGGTCCTTCACTTTGGATTTCGATAATACACCTCCTCCTCCTGCAAAGGCATACAGGTATAACTTATTGTAATTATTGATCATTCCCCGACGGTTATAAATAGCACCCGAGATGATGCTTCGTCCATCCCCAAGAATGTAATACTCTACCCGTGCCACATGCTGAAAGGCGTGGGTGTTAAAAGAGTAATACCTGCCATGACTGGATCCCTCTTCATCCTTTCCTCCATACATGAGGTACGCCAGGTCCAGACGGACGGTAATATCCTGTGTCACTTTAAATCCCGGCATGAATCCTACATTGGGACGCATGCCCTTGAGATTGTTCATCAGGTGTTTATTGGCCAGCCCGATGTCGCCATGAAATGATACTATGGAAGCATAAAGGTCTGCTTCATACCTTCGAAGTTTCCAGCGTTGTCCGTATCCATCCAGAGTGGTCAGCAAAAATAGAAGTAGGATCGGTAACCAGATTTTGGTCTTCATGGCCTGGGTATTCAGTATATGAATATAAACACTAGTGGGCATTTAAAACCCACTGATTATTAATTGATTAGTATTTTGTTCTTT
>CAZURA010000202.1:0-8061 GCA_964622985.1 uncultured Bacteroides sp.
TATCAACAATTTATCAACAAGATTATCAACAATTTATCAACAAGGAAACTTCAGTGAAATAATAGATCAAAAGTATAAAAAAAACGGTTACGCAAAACGGAATTCGAATCCTGAACTGTTTTGAAGATAGTCTATAAACTCGTCGGTTATGGCCACATGCTTTTTACGAGAAAAGAGGTTTACTTTCGTGTTGCTTTCCGGATCGTTAATCCGAAATTTCAGGATCTTCCCGTTTTCAGGTACGGTATAACGATCAAACTCCTCAATAAGGTCACGGGACAGTTGATTAATATCCACTGAAATATTGACAGAACGTACTAATTTCTCCCTTACGTCGGCCAGCATATGCACCATTTTAATCTTCAGAGAATATATCTTGCGACCGGGCTCCTCACGGGGACTCCATTCATTGACTGTAGCTCTGATCATCAGTGCTACATCGGGACTGAAGTATTGTTTGAAATTGACATAATCTTCATTCTTGAGCCGCAAATTAAAGGTATCTGAGTAGTCCTCCAACTGAGCCAGCAGGTAGGGTTTGTTCCTCCATTGGTCCACTCCGTCTCGGACTGTCTTTACCATCCCACAAAAGACCAGGTCCCGTCCACTGTATTTTTGCAGATCGCCCAGTTCATGCAGTGTATTGGGACAAAAAGAATCGATCTCTATTTTGTAACGGTCCAGAGGGTGCGATGTCAGGTAAATACCGATAAGCTCTTTTTCCCGCTTACATTTCGTCGCATCGTCCCACTCATTCACAGCAGGTGGTTCAGGCCTGGATATGGTGATAGCACTAGTTTCTCCGAAGAGGTTTTGCTGTGGGGTGTCTCGTTCGTACTGTATTTTATTACCGTATTTGATAAGCTGTTCAATAAATGAGGCCTCTTCCTCTTCAATGGTATCCAGGTACTGACTTCGGCTAATATCACTGAAACAATCGAAAGCGCCGGCAACTACCAGCCCTTCGAAGTTCTTCCTGTTCACCTGGTGAAGATCATTACGCTCTGCAAAATCATGAATATCTCTGAAGGGTCCGCTCTTTACACGTTCATCGATAATGCTTTTCACGGCATTTTCACCCACACCTTTAATGGCACCAAGACCAAATTTGATGTCCCCTTTCTCATTGACAATGAACCTCACGTGGCTCTCGTTCACATCGGGACCGAATACCGAGATCTCCATCCGTCTGCATTCGTCCATAAACTGCCCTATTTTCTTTATGTCAGCAATATTCCTGCTGAGAACAGCAGCCATAAATTCGGCCGGGTAATTGGCCTTCAGGTATGCAGTCTGATATGACACATAGGCGTAGCAGGTGGAGTGCGATTTATTAAAAGCGTATTGAGCAAATGCTTCCCAATCTGCCCAAATCTTGTCAATTTTAGTTTTCGAGATCCCGTTTTTCTTACACCCCTCTTCAAACTTCACCTTGAGCTCGTCCATCATCTTCTTGATCTTCTTGCCCATGGCTTTACGCAGAGAATCAGCTTCACCTCTGGTAAATCCGGCCAGCTTCCTGGATAGAAGCATGACCTGTTCCTGGTAGACGGTAATCCCGTAGGTATCACGAAGATAGTCCTCCATTTCAGGCAGATCGTACACGATCTTCTCCTTTCCATGTTTCCGGTTGATGAAGCTGGGTATATATTCCATGGGACCAGGCCTGTAGAGGGCATTCATGGCGATCAGGTCCTCGAAACGGTTAGGTTTCAGCTCCTTCAGGTATTTCTTCATTCCAGGTGATTCAAACTGGAACAAGCCGGTAGTTTCCCCCCTTGAGTAGAGATCAAAGGTGACTTTATCATCCATCGGGATCTGGTCAATATCGATCTCTATCCCTTTGGATTCACGAATATTTGCGATGGCATCCTTAATGATTGAAAGGGTTTTCAATCCGAGAAAATCCATTTTGAGCATCCCTACATCTTCCACGAAGTGACCGTCGAACTGGGTAACCAGCAGGTCCGAATCCTTTGACTTACAAACGGGAAGGTGTTCAGTAAGGTTGTTGCGTCCGATAATCACTCCGCAGGCGTGCAAACCGGTTTGCCTCACAGATCCTTCAAGCCTTTGTGCAATCCGAAGGGTATTTGATACCAGGGGGTTGGAAGAGTTTTGTTCTTTTCGTAAATCGGGCACCTCTTCAAACGCTTTTTCCAGCGTGGTTCCCGGCCGTTCAGGCACCAGTTTGGCCAGGCGGTCAGCTTCCGGAAGGGGGAGTTTCTGTATTCGCGCTACATCCCTGATGGCCATTTTTGCAGCCATGGTACCAAAGGTGATGATGTGAGCCACCCGTTCATGACCATATTTATTCACTACCCAGTTGAGTACCTCGTCCCTTCCATCTTCGTCGAAATCGATGTCGATATCTGGCATGGAAATCCTGTCTGGATTCAGGAAACGCTCGAAAAGAAGGTCATAGCGGATGGGATCAATATCGGTAATTCCCAGGCAATAAGCTACTGCTGATCCGGCTGCCGAACCCCTTCCCGGACCTACCGATACTCCCATATTTCGGGCTGCAGCAATAAAGTCTTGAATGATCAGAAAGTAGCCGGGGAATCCCATCCGTTGTATGGTATTCAGTTCAAAATCGATACGCTCTTCGATCTCTGGCCTGATGTCAGTGTACCTCTTGTTGGCTCCTTCGTACGTGAGGTGTTTCAGGAATGCATCCTCGTTTTCAAAGCCCTCTGGTAGTGGAAAGAAAGGCATCACCGGATTAGTGTTCAGTTCAAATTGCTCTACCTTTTCGGCTATCTCGATGGTATTTTGCAGGGCATCGGGGTGATCGGAAAAGACCTCCTTCATCTCTGCTTGTGTTTTGAACCATTCCTGCCGGGTATATCGCATGCGTGTAGGATCATCCAGGTCTTTTCCGGTATTAAGGCAGATCAGGTGATCATGAGCTTCGGCATCTTCCATGTTCACAAAATGCACATCATTGGTCGCCACGCATTTGATCCCGTGTTTCTCGCTTAGTGAGAGAAGTGTCCTGTTTACAAAGACCTGGTCATCAAAGACCAGCTTGTTCATACCTGGATCATCAGTTTGATGCCTCATCAATTCCAGGTAAAAATCCTCTCCAAATATGCGCCGGTACTCCAGCATGATTTTTTCCGCTTCTTCAACACTACGATGCATAATAGCCTGGGGAATTTCTCCGCCGAGGCATGCGGACAAGCAAATGATCCCTTCCTTATACTTCTCCAGCAATTCTCTGTCGATTCGAGGCTTGTAATAAAAACCTTCCGTCCACCCCAGGGATATCATGGTGATCAGGTTTTGGTACCCGGTCATATTCTTAGCCAGTAACAAGATATGATCAAAAGCGTCCAGGTTCTTATCCTCCCTGCTTAGTCTTGATCTTCGGGCAATATATGCTTCACAACCCAGGATGGGCTTGATCCCTCTTCTGGTCGCTTCATTATGGAATCCTTTGACCCCAAACATATTGCCATGATCGGTAATGGCAACTGCCTGCATGCCGTCATCAATGGCCTTCTTGAGTAGTTCAGGGATACTTGCTGCACCATCCAGAATGGAGTACTGGGTGTGTACATGGAGATGGCAAAACTCCACCTGATCAAGGTCCTTCTCTCCGGCTTGTTCCCGGAAGACTTCTCCTTCCGTATGGTCCTGATCATCCTCCCAATTCGGCTGGTGAGTCAATCCATATTCCTTGATCTTCCCCTGATTCTTAGAGATAAATTGATCGAATTGATCGGAGGAAAGCTCCAGGCTTTCAGGTGAAATGATCTTTCGCCTGAGCAACTCAAAAAAACATCGGGCAGTTGCTTCCACATCGGCAGCGGCATTATGTGCCTCCTTAAACTGTTCTTCAAACAGGAATTCATACAGTTCCATTAACTTCGGAGGCTTGTGCCTTCCACCCCTTCCGCCGGGAATCATGAGATGGTCGGTGCTCGACCGCATGGTACACACTTGTTTCTTTTCCAGGAAATCAGTTGCGGTGTTTATTCTGACAAATTCAGCACCCAAGGCATTAATATCAAAACGGACATTGTGTCCTACAAGGTAGGTTGCCTTTGCCACAGCATCATTAAACCGATCCAATCCCTCCTTCAAAGAAATACCATGTGCTAATGCCTTTTCTGTTGAGATTCCGTGTACTTTTTCGGCCGAATAGGGGATCTCATATCCATCAGGCTTGATTAAAAGACTATGATGCTCAACCAGGTCACCGCTCTCATCATGAAGTTGCCATGCAATCTGCACCACCCTGGGCCAATTATCCACCTCAGTCAGCGGCGCATTATCTCTTTTTGGAAGCCCGGTTGTCTCTGTATCAAAGATTAAAAACATGAAGTAAAATTAGGAGAAATAGATCTCCGACCTACGTTTGTTAATAACTAATTTGGCTGTAAAATCTATCCAATCACTGAACCTTTCACTGATTATAATGTTTCACTATGTCTTCCATTTGTTACATAGAGAAACTTTGCGAGGATTCTCATACGTTTATGTGTTATGAATAAAAATGTTGCCTTCCGAACAGTGCTGGTAGTATGGATACTTTTCACATCCATACTAATGTACGGTCAGCATACCGATGCCAATGTTTTTGGCGATGTGCAGAGCGAAGGGGAACACATTCCCTTTGCTACCATCTATATTGAAGGTACAACAATAGGTACTGCTACGGACATCACCGGACACTATATGTTGATTGATCTTCCCGTCGGCACTCATACGCTGGTGGCTACCTCCATGGGATATAGCTCAACAAAGAAGGAATTCACTATTAAAGAGGGGGAGGTGATTGAGATCAATTTTGAATTGGAAAGTGAGACCATGACATTAGATGAAGTGGTAATTACTGCAACAAAGACGTTTAAAAGACAGACAGATGCTCCGGTGATTGTCAACATCATCGACAGCAAATTGCTCAATCAGAGTCAGGCCTGTAATATCTCGGAAGGACTCAGGTTTCAACCGGGACTCAGAGTGGAAACCGATTGCCAGACCTGTAACTATACCCAGTTGCGAATGAATGGGTTGGGTGGTGCCTATTCTCAAATCGTGATCAACGGACGCCCCGTTTTCAGTCCTCTGACAGGATTGTATGGGATGGAACAAATTCCTGCAAACATGGTGGAGCGCATTGAAATAGTACGTGGAGGAGGATCTGCACTGTATGGATCCAGTGCCATTGGTGGGACGGTTAACATTATAACCAAGATTCCCAAACAGAACAGTTATGACCTGAGTTTCACCTCTCAACTGGTTAATGGACAAACATCCGACAACATCCTGTCAGGAAATATGAATGTTCTGACCCACAGGAGGAATGCAGGTGGTGCCATATTTGTGAACCGCAGGATGAGAGAGGCTTATGACCACAATGGAGATAACTATTCCGAATTGCCCCAGCTGGCAAATAACTCTTTTGGAGCTAATCTTTTCTTTAAACCTGATCCACATCAAAAGCTTGAACTAAGTTTCAGCAGTCTCACTGAATACCGCTTTGGGGGTGAAATGGTAAATGATGCTGCACACCTGGCACAACAATCTGAAGAGAGAACCCATTATGTGTTGATGGGAGGAGCCGATTACCAGATCAATTTCAACCAGGAGAACAGTTCATTTATTGCCTACCTGGCTGGACAATTGACCAACAGAAAGCACTATACAGGAATCATACCCGATGATCCTCCTGATATCCTGATACATCTGACCGATCCGCCCTACGGATATACCTATAACAATACCCTTCAGGCAGGAACGCAGATCAATCACAGGCTGGAGGAATTCCTGGGTGGCCAGAATATATTTACGGCGGGGGTAGAATATGTATATGACAACGTACTGGATACCATCCCTGCCTATAATTACGAGATTGATCAAACCACCGGAACGCTCGGAGCTTTTGTGCAGAGTGACTGGACCATCCGGAGAAATATCACTCTCCTGTCTGGATTACGGGCTGACAAACATAACCTGGTCGACAGACTCATTTTGAGTCCCAGGGTTTCCCTGATGTACAAACTGAAGAACTATACCCAGTTCAGACTCACCTGGGGAACCGGTTTCAGGGCTCCGCAAGCCTTCGATGCAGATATGCATATAGCCTTTGCGGGAGGAGGACTCTCTCGCATCTTGCTGTCGCCCGTTCTTCGGGAGGAACGTTCCAACAGTCTGAGCGGATCTGTCAATTTCGATAAAGCAGCGGAGCGGTATATTGCAGGATTCACTTTAGAGGGGTTTTATACCAAGCTGGAAAATGCTTTCTACCTTCAGCCTGTGGGAGAGGATCAATTTGGAGATCTGTTCGAAAAGAGAAATGGTGCCGGAGCTTCTGTTCAGGGTGCCACCCTGGAGTTACGAGGGAATTATAACAAAGTGATGCAACTGGAGGGTGGATTTACATTGCAATCCAGCTTATATGATGATCCGGTGGAGAATATTGAAGGGTCGGAGCCGAAAAGAGCATTTCTTCGAACGCCCAACCAGTATGGTTATATCACCTATTCACTCACTCCGGGAGATCAGTTTAGTGCCGGATTGACTGGGGTTTACACCGGTCCAATGGAGCTTGTTCATTTTGGTGGCGCCCCTGAGCAGACAATGGATGAATATGTGCAATCTCCTTCCTTCTTCGAATGGAATGTAAGGATAGGTTATACCATTAAATTCAAAAGGATCGACTCAGGAATAGAGCTCTTTTGTGGTGTGAAAAACCTTACTAATTCCTACCAAAACGATTTCGATTCCGGGAAGAACAGAGACAGCAATTATGTCTACGGACCAGCCACCCCCCGCACCTATTTTGCGGGTTTGAGATTAAGATCACTCTAAAATAGCCAGGGTCGACGCCTTAAAATCTGTTTCCGTCATTCTTTTTTGGGTAGTTTATTAATCCGCAGATAATAAGCGATACAGCGCTTTGAAGTTGATGTTCCCGGGGGTCTCATTTCGCGAAAACAGAATATAACAGAGTTGTGACATTTCGTGATTATGTGACATTTTCGTTTTTCAGTTATTTCAGTAAACAGCTTTCTATATAGCTCATTCATAATGGCATAGAAAGCTTCTTGTTAACAAGAATAAATTTATGAAAAGTCACAGCATTAATGATATGTAACAGTGCTGTGACATCCGAAAATTGAAAAAATGAGTGACCATTTTTTATTTCCGCTGACCAGTTTCCGTTGATCATGTAGAGCATTGACTGATACCAGGCGATAGCCTTCAGAACTCAGACAACGATTTCCGGCTATGGAGTACAATAGCGATAAAAACCATAGCGAATTGCTGATCACAGTTCATTTTTCGATTTTTTATGCGATAGCCCTGCCAAAATAGCTCAAAACTTTGCATGTTATGTGATTAATGCTACCTTTGCAGGCGCAAAAAACGTAGGTTTTATTAATTAATTTATTTGAGTATGCCAGCAAAGATCAGATTACAAAGACAAGGTCGCAAATTCCAAGCGATCTACTCTATTGTAGTTGCTGATAGCAGGGCGCCACGTGATGGTAAATTCATTGAAACGTTGGGTCAGTATAATCCCAATACCAATCCTGCTACCATTGTTTTGGATTTCAACAGAGCCTTAGAATGGCTACAGAAAGGCGCTCAACCTACTGATACATGTAGAGCTATCTTATCCTACAAAGGAGTACTTTACAAAAAACACCTGTTAGATGGTGTAAAGAAAGGTGCATTTGACGAAGCAGAAGCTGAAAAGCGATTCCAATCCTGGATGACTGAGAAGGAACAGAAGGTGCAGGCTAAAAGGGATCAGATTAAATCCAGCAAGGAGAAACTTGAAAAAAGTCGCTTTGAGGAGGAATCGAAGATTAAGGAAGCCAGAGCTTTGGAGATTGCCAAGAAGAAGTCAGAGCTAGTAGAAGCCGAAGCGAAAGAAGCTGCCGCTGAAGCTCCAGCTGAAGAAGCTGCCGTTGAAGCTCCAGCTCCAGAAGAAGCTCCTGCAGAAGAAGCTAAGACTGAAGAGCCCAAAGCTGAAGCACCCAAAGCTGAACAAAAAGCTGAAGCACCAAAAAAAGAGCACACAAAAGAAGCACCACAAAAAAA
>CAZURA010000203.1:0-7839 GCA_964622985.1 uncultured Bacteroides sp.
AGGATAAAACTAAAAAGACTCTATCCGTCAATTCATGATTAACTTAACACTAGTTTAACACATCGATTTCGGATGGGAATTGGAAGATGTTCCGAAAAGTGTAATTTATTCAGCTTTTTTGTTCCAAAAACGTGAATCTGATGGGTGAAGATAGAGATACCTTTGTGTCAAGATAAACGTTTAAGGTAAATACACATGGATTTATGCAAGAAGAAAGACAAGTAAAGAAGGCAGGAACACATGAAAATTTTACAAAGTAAGTTAATCGGATTCGGGATTGCAGTTTTTGCAGGTATTCTCTGCTTTTCAGGAATTTCCGCACCTGAAATCTCCCCGAAAAAGCCAGAGAGTGAAAAATACCTCTCTCCTTCTGTTCTTCTTACTGACAAAAAGAACAACAAATTGTACGTGGCTGAGTCCACAGCCAGTCAAATCGCCATCATCGACCTGGAAACCGGCACCCTTGAGCTTGAGTCCATTCTATTACCCCAGGATCCTTCCGGGATGGCCTTATCGGCCGACAATGAGACTCTGTATATAACTGCAGGGATAGCAAACGGCCAGGTCTATGTTGTAAATACAAAAAGCCGAAAGATCCTCAGAACCATTAAAGCAGGTCACTCACCCTGCTCACCTGTAATCGCCAAAAACCGGCTCTATGTTTGCAGCCAGTTTGAAAATGCAGTTACCATAATTGATCTTGCCAGGAATCGGATATCAGACGTGATCCCGGTATTGCGCGAGCCGGTTTCGTCGAAACTTAGCCTTGATGGTTCAAAATTACTGGTTGCGAACCTCTTGCCGAATCAAGCTTCCACTGAGTCTCAGGTTGCAGCTTCTGTAAGTGTAATTGATGTTAGTGCTTCGTCCCTGGAAAAGCATATTCTTTTACCTGCCGGATCCCATAGTCTGCGGGAAATAGCACTGTCGCCCGATGGCAGATATGCCGTGGTAAGCCATAATATCGGGCGTTACTGGGCTTCGGTCACGCAGATTACCAGAGGTTGGATCAATACCTCTGCTCTTAGCATTATTGATCTGAAATCCATGACTCCTTTTAATACCGTTTTGCTGGACGATCTTGACCTGGGTGCTGCCAATCCCTGGGGAGTAGATTTCTCAGATGACGGTCAGATACTTTGTGTAGCACATTCAGGAACTCACGAGATCAGTGTGATTGCCTGGCCGGGCCTGCTGGCAAAGCTGGACACTACGGGGCAGGATGTTTCTACCGACCTCACCTACCTGGCTGGCCTGCGAAAGCGTATTCCAATTGAAGGCCTTGGTCCCAGGGGTATTACGTTTGCAGGGTCAAAAGTCTATGCTGCTTCCTTCTTCAGTGAGTCTGTTGATATTGTAAATCTTGAAAAAGGCAGTGAATATGAAACTTCCAGTCTGCCACTTGGCGCATCAAAGCCAATGACCCTGGCCAGGCTGGGGGAGTTTTACTTCAACGATGCCACCTTAAGCTTCCAGCAATGGGAAAGCTGTACCAGCTGCCATATCGACATTCGCAACGATGGCCTGAACTGGGATCTGATGAACGATGGGCTGGGTACCCCAAAGAATACGAAAAGCCTCCTGTATTCACATTTTACCCCCCCGACAACCATAACAGGTATCCGGCCAAACGCCGAAACCTCAGTAATTGCCGGTTTCCTGCACAATCATTTTGTGCGGTTTGAAAATGATGAGAACCTGGCAATCGATGAGTTCCTGAAAGCTCAACAATCCTTACCAAGTCCCTGGCTGGAAAAAGGAAAACTGAGCAAAGCCGCCAGAAGGGGGAAGGCACTGTATGAGAGCACAGGTTGCATCCATTGTCACGGAGGAGAGTTTTTGACCGATCAGAAACTGCACGATGTTGGAACGGGAACCGGAAATGAAACAGGTACCAGGTTCGACACCCCAAGCCTGAGGGAAATTTGGCGAACCGGGCCCTACCTGTACGATGGACGTGCAGCAAGCATGCGTGAAGTGCTAACCACCTATAATCAGGATGACAAACATGGTGTTACATCCGGTTTGACTGAAAAAGAATTGAACGACCTGGAAACATATATCAAATCACTTTAAAATCTGAACCCTATGAAAAGACTACTGTTCTTTTTGGTGTTTCTTTCCGTGGTTCTCAGTACACAGGGAGTGGAACCTCCATATAAAATTGGCGATGATGGTCCAATGAGCATAGCCTCCATCAAGCACCCCATACTCTTTGTTGTTCGCAAGCAGTATATAAAGGACCACCACAATACTGCCACTTTTTTTCCTGCGGCAAAACATGAGTTCAACACCGGATATTTTGTTCCCGGGGGGGCTTTAAAGATCCTTGATCCTTCAACAGGATCAACCACCACCCTGCTTGAAACCGAAAGCGGTGTGATCCGTGACCCGGATGTCCATTTCAGCGGCAGGAAGATCGTTTTTTCCATGCGGAAAGACATTGAAGACAGTTACCATATCTATGAAATAAACTCCGATGGCACCGGATTAAAACAACTGACCTCCATAGTGGATGCCGATGATTTCGACCCGATTTACCTGCCATCGGGCAAAATTGCGTTCACGTCCACTCGCGAACCCAAATATGTGATGTGTAACAGGCACATCGCGGCCAACCTGTATTCCATGGATGCGGATGGGGCAAATATTAACCAGATCGGGCGAAGCACCCTGTTTGAAGACCATGCCAGTCTGATGCCGGACGGCCGGATCATGTATTCACGCTGGGAATACGTGGACAGGAATTTCGGTGATGCCCAGGGCCTGTGGGTATGTAATCCTGACGGAACCGAGCATGCCATCTATTATGGCAACAATACAAGCAGCCCAGGCGCAGTTCTCGATGGAAGGGTCATTCCCGGTACCCAATCCACGGTATGCACTTTCGGTTCGTGCCACGATCGCCCCTGGGGGGCTATCGCCATCATCGACCGCCGCCTGGGTATCGACGGCCCGGATCCGGTCTTGAGGACCTGGCCCGAAGGCCTTGAAAGCTGGGTGTTTGTAAATGATGATGTAAAAAATGTATTTGACGTCTTTAAGAAAACACCTGTAAAATACGAAGATCCATATCCACTAAGTGATCCCGAAACAGGCATTGGCGGTCGCTATTTCCTATGCTCAAGGCAGGTGTCCGTCGATCATATGGCCCTTTATCTTCTTGATGCAAAGGGAGAGGATATCATGCTGTACGATGAGGGCCCTGAAAAAATGAGCTGTTTTGACCCTATGCTGCTTGCCCCCCGCCACAGGCCTCAGGATGTGACCGCAAAACGCAGATATAGCGAAGAGGATGGCAGCTTCCTGGTGATGGATGTGTACGAAGGCACACACATGGATGGGATTGAAAGAGGCGATGTAAAATACCTGCGTGTGGTTCATGTAGAAGAAAAACGGTTCTGGAACCCCGGTGGCTGGGTTGGACAGGGAACACAGGCTGGTGCCATGAACTGGGACAACTTTGAGAACAAACGGATCCTTGGAACCGTTCCGGTGGAAGCTGATGGTTCTGCCTACTTTGAGTGCCCATCCAATGCTTTTGTATATTTCCAATTACTCGATAAGAACAAGATGATGGTCCAGTCGATGCGTTCCGGGACCATCGTCCAGCCAGGTGAAACCCAAAGTTGTATCGGTTGCCACGACGAGCGAAGCATGGCTCCGCCAGCATATCAAACTAACAGCATGCCCATGGCTGCTTTGCGCAAGCCAAGCCAATTGAAAGGATGGAAAGGAGAAAGCCGGGCATTCAACTATTTATCAGAGGTGCAACCAGTATGGGACGCTAAATGCATATCTTGTCACGACTGGGGAGGCCCCGGTGCCGAGAAGCTGGTACTGGCGGGAGATAAAGGATTGTTCTTTAATGCATCTTATACCGAACTATGGAGAAAGGGTTATACGGGGGCAATTGGAGCGGGCTCTGCAGTCCTGCAGCAGGCAAAAGCCTGGGGATCGCACAAAAGTATTATGATGGAGACCATACTATCTGGTCACCAGGGTGTGAAGCTCACGGCTGAGGAGCTGGAGATTGTTGCCACATGGATCGATCTGAATGGAGTTTATTATCCCGAGTTTGCTTCAAATTATCCCCATAGTCTGGTTGGGCGATCACCACTGGACAATAAACAGTTAGCCAGGCTCCAGGAATTGACCGGTAAAGAATTCAGGGAGTATCGCCGCAAAGAAAAAAATCCCGGACCAATGGTTTGTTTCGACCGGCCGGAAAAAAGTCCCTGCCTGGAAGGTTTGACAGGAGAAACTTACAAGGAAGCCCTCGCCATAATCAGAACCGGAAAAGAAAGCCTGGAAGCAATACCTCGTGCCGATATGCCAGGTTTCAAACTGGTAAATGAAATCGATATCTGGAGGGCTGATAAGTATAGTATCCGACGAAAACAAGAGCAAAGGAATCAGGCGGCAATAGCCGCAGGGATCAAAGTATATGACTAGCAATTTTATCACCCCGGATCCTGAAGGAACATTCGAGGATCAACTCAACAATTGTATCGATCAGCTGGAGAGTGGCAATTCAATCTCTGTTCCGGATCGTGTAACCCTGGTATTAATCACCTTTTTCATTAAAGCTTCCAATCTGCAACAGTTCAAAGATCGATCGGAGCAGATCCACAGGAGCCTCACCCAACGCTTTGGCAACAGGCAGCCGGCAGTGAATATTATCTCACAGGATCCTGAAGAGGGTATGGAACTGGTCCTTGAGCTTATTTTCAGGAAGACTTTCCCGGGGACCAGAGTGAAGTACAAAACTGTTTCGGGGTACAGCTATTGTGTTGTGGAGCTGGGTCAATTCAAGGAAGTGTATGGCGGGGTAGCAGCAAACGGTCTGAAAGCTACCATCAGGGACGCTTCAGATAAAGCTCTTTCAGGCATGGCATCCATCCTGGAGAAGGAAGGGCTGCACATGGGTAATGTTATCAGGCAGTGGAACTATATAGAGCGAATAACGGACCGGGAAAACAGTGGCATCCCCCGTCAGAATTACCAGATATTCAACGATATACGAACAAAGCATTACAATAATGACGTTTTCAGGGACGGATATCCTGCAGCTACCGGCATAGGAGTAAAAACCGGGGGAGTGGCCATTGGCTTTATTGCTATTTCCGAGTCAGATGAAATCAGTATCAGACCCATCGGAAATCCACAGCAGGTGAATGCGCACCAATACTCTGATAAAGTTCTTACTGATGGAAGCACCCCGAAGTTTGAAAGAGCAAAGCTTGTCCGGGCCGGCAGTCAGAACTATTTCCTGGTGTCCGGGACAGCGGCAATTACCGGGGAGCTTTCCCTTTATCCCGGTGATGTGGAAAAGCAGACAATTGCCACCATTGAGAATATTAATCACCTCTTATCAAAGGAGAACCAGAAATATATGGGACTTGACCTGGATGTGGATAAGATGGTTTTCTCACATCTCAGGGTTTATGTGAAGCACATTAGGGACATTCCTTCAGTTAAGACCATTTGCCAGTCCATGCTGAGCAGCCAGTCCACCCTTTATCTTGTTTCCGATATCTGCAGGGATGAGCTCCTGGTGGAGATTGAGGGAATTGCTTTATTGAATCATTACTGTCCGGTTAAATCCAGCAAAAAAATCAATTTGGATATTTAAGCAATAGTTAAAAGATGAATAGATTCAACTTAGTGATGTTTGCGTTGGTAATGTTTACCGCCATTACTTCATCGTGTAGCAGTTCCAATCAGAAAGCGACAGAACAAAATCCTAATGTGCTATTAATTTATGCCGATGATCTGGGAATAGGAATGCTTGGATGTTACGGGCAGAAGGTTGTTACCACTCCAAACATCGACAAGTTGGCTGCAGAAGGAATACGTTTTACCAATTATTATGGCAGCACTTTATGTGCGCCCGCGAGGTATTCTTTGGCTACAGGAATGCACGATGGACGTATTAACGGATGGAATCATAGCAGAGCGGGTTTAGTTACGCAGAGGGATGCAGGGATGATTTCAGAGGAGGAATATCAAAAGAAATTTGAGAAACTAAAGTCCAATGCACGTCCCATTCACCCCAAGGAAGTGTTTCTGGGGCAGGTGGCACAAAAATCCGGTTACAAAACCGCACAGTTTGGCAAACTCGACAGTGGCTTTCTTACCTGGAAGGAGCGTGTTGAACGTTTCGGCTGGGACTACCATATCGGTTATTACGATCATATCAGGGCACATGGCTTTTATCCTCCTTACTTATGGGTAAATGGAGAAAAACGGCCATTGGAAGGAAATCCACATGCCAATGCCGGCAAGATGTCGGAAAAGGGCGATGAACCCGTGGGCTCGGGGGGGCAAACTTATTCCCAGGAAGTTTTTATAGAGGACATTCTTAAATACATCCGGGAACATAAAGACGAACGTTTTTTTCTCTATCATCCAACACAATTACCACATGGCCCTGTGGCCATTCCTGAATTACATCCCGATTTTGCCAACCATCCTACAATGACATTGAGCGAGAAGAAGTACGCCTCTATGATTAAAATGTTGGATGATCATGTAGGTTTGATCATGCAGGAGTTAAAGAATTTGGGTCTGGATGAAAATACGGTGGTTATGTTTACGGCCGACAATGGTCATGAATTGTATTACGGGCCAAAGCCATCATACCGAAAAGAGTTGAATGCCAGGGGAGAGAAAACAAACCTTACCACCAATAAGTGGCGAACCAGTGAAGCCGGCGATATTTTTGATGGTGCAGGTGGCAGGGCTGGATTAAAACGCAGTGCTTACCAGGGAGGAGTTCAATTGCCGATGATCGTTCGCTGGCCGGGAAAAATCAAACCAGGCACTACAACCAACCTTCTTACAGCGCAATACGATGTATTACCTACGGTTGCTGAACTTACCGGCGGGGAGATTCCCAAGGGGAAAGATGGTATTTCTTTTGTTTCCACCTTGTTCAATCAGAAACAAACAAGCGAACACGACTACGTAATTGTAAGTAACCGTTTTGAGCATAAACATCTGTCGCGCACCTGTTTGGTAGCCAAAGATGGCTGGAAACTTGTTGAAATAGATCGGGATAAAGATTGGTTTCAACTGTATCGAATTATTGAGGATAACGAAGAAAGAAATGATCTGGCAGCGTCCTACCCGGGAAAGGTAAGTGAATTAAAAAAGATTTTGTTAAGCGAACTGGATTCCGAGCGACCTGACCTAAAGTTTGATTGACCTCAATGTAATAAAACTCAAAGGGTATAAGCTATTTGTAATCATTTTGTCGTGAAGGATAAAAATATGGAACCCACCCCAAGAGTGTATGGGCGAGGTAGGTTCTATTAATTCAAAAAAGGAAATTCAAGAGGCGATTTATGCCCTAAGGAGAAAGTATACAAAATATTCAAGTTCCATTAATTATGCAGCACTTTTCTTACCTAATCCCCACACTCCTCCTGTTGACATTGCAGGCTTGTTCTGTCAAAAACCAGGAAGAGAACAGGCTGCCCAACATTATCCTGATCAATGCGGATGACCTGGGCTATGGCGACCTGGGTTGCTACGGGGCCAGCCTGGTTCAAACCCCCAACATCGATAAACTTGCCAGTGAGGGGCGGAAGTTTACCCATGCCCACGCGGCTTCAGCTGTATGCTCACCCTCCAGGTATGGACTGCTAACCGGCAGGTATCCCCTGAGGCGGAATTTCTGGGGGCCTCTGGCAGGCCATGTGGACGGACTTGCCATTGACACCACTTTTGTTACACTGGGCAGCCTGTTAAAAGATGCAGGGTATGCAACAGCCTGTATTGGCAAATGGCACCTGGGCTTCGGGGAGGAAAACCCCGACTGGAACGGCATGCTGA
>CAZURA010000204.1:0-7812 GCA_964622985.1 uncultured Bacteroides sp.
AATTGATGTCCGCTTTCCCCAGGAACGAGTGTCCGTTTTGGGCAGGAATATGCATACTTCGTTGAAAAAGTCAAAAAATCTGAATTATTACTATTTATGATGACTAATTTAGTAAAATATTCAACTCATAACATTTAACTCTAAGAAGATAGTAAGTAGCAAAAACAGAGAGATACATGCTCTATTTATTGAGGAGGATAGATACTATTGTCGATTAGAGTCACAATTCGTGACCTTGGATCATAAATGATTATATAACTACTGAATTGATTTATACATACAATTGAAGAAGTAAATCAATAGAATTATAAGTACACAAAAATGACAACCATAGAATACAATCTATTAAAACACAGCAGGCAATACATACTCTCTGATCAGGGTTTGAATGTTTCATTCAACTATGAAACCGCCGATCTACTTAACAATTACGTCTTATATTATCATGATAACCTTATATATACAGAGGTAAACTCTCAGGATAGAAAACTTATACTACTTGGTGATATTTATAGTTATATAAACCAGGATCATACTAATCAGGATATCCTGAACCAGTTGATCACTTTGACTTTCGATGAGATTCTTATAGCCACAACGAAAATGGCAGGAAGATATGTTATCATTTCTCAGGATAAGAATAATCTCAGAGTTTTTCATGACGCATCAGCTTTCAGAAAGATCTATTTTAGCTCTGTTAAAGGCTCAACCATCTGTTCCTCAAGTCAGCATGTATTGGCAAAGGCTCTAGAGATGGAGCCCACAAATGATTCATCCAAAATTGCATACTATCAATCAGTTGACTTTAAGGATAACCATTATTCCAACATACTGGATAGCACATTCTATGATGAAATAAAGCAATTGCTCCCAAACCATTGTCTTTCTGTCAACTCAGGTGAAGTGATAAGGTACTGGCCACATGAAACCATACCAGAGCTTTCAAAAGCAGAATGTGTTAAGGAATGTGCTGGAATGATAAAGGGCTTTCTTGGTGCGGTCTCTAACCGATACGATGTAATGATGCCTGTGACTGCTGGATATGATAGCCGAGTCCTGCTTGCAGCCGCCAGAGATATTAAACACAAGATATACTTCTATTTGAATGATATTGATGAAGTAAGAAATTCTTCTGATATAACCATAGCTCAAAAACTACTATCCGCTTTTGATTTAGAACTACATCTCGTTCAAATACCAGATCAAGTGGATAAAGAATTCAGACTGGCTTACAGCGAAAACAACCTGTTTGCCGATCAGGAAATGATTACAGTTATGTTTAATTATTTAACAGATTTTCCTGATAAGATAAACCTGCCGGGAGGAACCATACCTGTCGTAAAATCAATGTATCACTCAAAAGTAAAACTGATTGATGGTGCTGTTCTGGCAAAACTTCATGGGTATGATAAGTATAAATTTACAACAGCTGTTTATGATAACTGGCTATCCAATCTTGATGGGATTTGTGAAAGAACGAAAATAAACCTCTATGATTTACTGTACTGGGAGGACAGGACACCTAACTGGGGTGGGGAGATACAACTTGATAAGGATATCGCTCAAGATGAATTTGTAGTGTTTAATTCTGCCTATCTGGTCTCCAGAATGCTGTCATATGAATTATCTGAGAGAAAACAGCCGCATTATACACTTCATAAAGAACTGATAAAGTATCTCTGGCCTGAACTACCTGAACTACCATTTAACCCGTCATTCAAGAATAGTATTAAACAACTTCTTATCAAGCTAGGCATCTACGCCCCGGTAATTAAAGTGAAAAAGCTTATTCTTAAGTAGTTAAGTGGCTTTCTATTAGCTCCTTAGTCTCCTGAATATGTCCGCGTGAGGAAGCACCAAACAACACCGATTCAAGTTTGGGGAATCTGCCAAGGTATTCAATGGCCTCTTTGGGTCTGATGGCTCCGGCAGCCAGTACCTGCATGGCGACAGGCCTGAATTCCCTCTCTGCAAGTGTTTTCTCATAGATCTCCACTCCTCCTGACATCCGGAATCCAATTTTGTTGATGGAGCTGCAGATGATCGGATTCTTGATGCCGGCAGTTTCCAGAACATCCAGTAACTGAGGCAGGTTCATGGTGATATAGCCTGGCTCCGCATTATATTTCCGGATGATGTAATTATGATATTCTACAAAAACATCCTTCATACCCAGGCCCAGGATCATGTCCGTTAAGACATTCTGGATAAAGATGACCGGTGTTTCAATTCCTTTGAACATTTTCATTTCAGCATCAATCAGGAGTTCCATCATTTTGATCACATCCTTTTTTGCAAAAGCAATCCCACCTTTAGCAAAAGTGCTGAAAATATTACCGGGCAGATACTCTTTTAATGTGCCGATGATTCCAAGCTCAGTGACCGCATTGACATACTTATGGGCGTAAGGCATACAGGGATAGATCTTAAATCCCTTATATCTTTCAGGGTGGTTCCTCATGTGATCACAGATATTTGATATCCGGTCGTGCGTGGTACACATAAATGTGTTAATACCCAGATCAATGGCTGAATCTAAAACGTTGATAATAGCTTCATCCGTTTTGAATCTGATGGCCTGAGCCCTCGATTTCTCATCTGAAAGATGATTGACAGCAAAAAACTGATTGTCTCCAAATAATACTTTATCCATGGTGCCTATTGTATTTGATAGTTTTTCAGCTTCTCGATTACCCTGTCAGTATTCAGCGCTGATTCAAACGAGCTCTTGTTCTGAGAGGCTTTGGTTGTGATACTTTTCGCAAAATTGTCAATTTGGGCCGAGTATTCCTCTCCCCTGAGGTAATAGTCTACCATCTCTGTAAGATCCGTGATGTACTTGATTGTCCAACCCTTCTCCAAACCAAATTTCTTATTGGCTTTCTTCAGGTAGATCTTTATCTCCTGAGCATCTGAGATGATTTTCCCTTCAGTTCCGATCACTGTGATTTGAGTGGACATTTTTCGATACGTTTCGTCACTCCAGTTGACCGATAGGTTCCCGGTAATTCCATTATCGAGAATCAATGCCGAGTAGACTGCATCCTCCACACCGGCTGAGTATATTTTTTTTAGCAGAGTTCCATCCACCTGATTAATGTTCCCCAGAATAAACTCAATGAGATTGATCACGTGTGATGCATAGTCAAACAGGCATCCTCCCCCTTCAGATCCTTTGGATCTCCAGGTGCCTCCTTTCTTTCTTGTGACTACAGGACCGTAGGCTTCACCCAGGAAATGATAGACGTTTCCGACTATTCCCTCTTCAATCAATGTTTTAAAGTAGTTGAAAGTTCCGATGAACCGATTGTGATACCCCACCTGGCTCACCAATTTATGCCTGTCAGCCAGATCAACTAGTTCATTTCCTTCGTCGACGTGTAAACTGAATGGTTTTTCACAAAACACATGTATGCCCTTTTCCAGGGCTGCCTTTACAATGTCATAATGAGATTTTGTGGGGGTGGCAACAACTACACAATCCAATTCCTCTTTCTGAAATACCTCTCTGTAATCCGTATAACACCTCACATCCGAATACTTATTAAAAACATCAAGCACGAACGTAGAAGTATCGCAGACAGCAACCAGATCCAGCAATGGATGAGCATTCACTATGGCACAATGGGAAATTCCCATTTTACCCAGTCCGATAACACAAGATTTAAGCATTTGTTATATTTTTTATCATGAAATATTAAGTATAATCATACTACTATTCAACACTACTAAATGTAGCTAAATTTTATCAACATAAATCATCTCCGCATTCAATTCAACTTGCGTTTTTTTTCTGATATTGTAAAGCTTAAATGAGCATTGCACCATGATTACTATTTCCTGTCCGGATAACAATGTAGAAGAAAGGGCATATGTAATTGATATTATTGTCGGTGAATTCCTGGGACTTACCTATCTTTTGGAACCCTCTTCAGATGTGACCGATTATCACCTATTATTGAATAATGGGAATGAAATAATAATACGGGACCGCTTTTTCTCAAAATTTCAAAAGAACCTAAGCTATCTACTCTACGAGAACTTGCCCCAAAAGGTTATCTATATTGAAAATCCCTGCTTAGCTGAGAAGGATCTCCCAATAATCTATGGGACCACTGAACTGGAAATGAATAATAGGTCCGGTGGCTCCTCCCAAATAACATGCGGGATCGATCTGTTTGCCTCCTCATTTCTAATGCTTACCCGGTGGGAAGAGTATGTCTCTCCTGTAAAGGATCACATGGGACGGTTCTCTGCAAAAAACAGCATTGCCCATCGATTTGGATTCCTGAACAGACCTGTTGTAAATGAGTATACAGAGTTTCTTTGGAACATGTTGATTGCTCTTGGCCTTGACCAATCACGCAAAACCAGAGTATTCACGCCCTATCTGACCCACGACGTGGATTACATCCTGAAGTGGTATAATCTTGGCAGCTTCCTGCGGGCCGTTGTGGGAGACCTGGTGAAGAGAAAAAGCCTGAAAGCCCTGATACGGGATACTCAGAGTTTTATTCGGACCCGACTGATGCATGCAAAGGATCCTTTTGACACCTTTGACAGATTGATGTCAATGTCAGAACAACATGGCCTGAAATCCTATTTTTTTATGATGAGTGTGGATTCAAAAAAACAGCGATATCACTATCGGTTGTCACACCCTTTTGTGCGTAATCTGTTGGATGACATAGAAAAGAGGGGTCATTTTATAGGTATTCATCCCGACCTGAATACTTATAAAAACAAAGAAAAATGGAGATCTGAACTGGAACGACTGAGGTCACATTCAAACAGCCGCGTTTCTTTTGGCCGTCAGCACTATCTTCAGTTTGAGGCACCAGCCACCTGGCAGATCTGGGAGGAGATGGGAATGGAATGGGATTCTTCGGTTTCCTACGATGAAGCTCCCGGATTCCGAACAGGCTCTTGTTACAGTTTCAGTGTATTTAATTTTCTTACCCGGAAAAAACTCTCCCTTAAGGAGAGATCCCTGATCATTATGGACAAAGCACTGGTCATGCAATCAGATCAAAAAAACAGGGATCAGATGGATATCTTCTCCAGAGATCTGGTTGACCGGGTGAAGTTCTATGAAGGGGAGTTTGTTTTTCTGTGGCACAACAGCAGTTTCAATGTTCCGGAATGGAAACCATTCGAAACCATCTATTCCAACATCCTGGAACTTCTAGGTGATTCCGATTAATCGATGCTACTCCTATTTCCGATCCTGTCTGAGCTGCTTGAGTGCTCGAATGGCAGAGAACATAAGTGAAGGAGATTTCTGTACTTCATAAATCCCAGTCTGTTCTCCTCCCATCTCCCTGAAAAAGAACTCAACTCCTTTCAGCATGGATCCCTCAAAATCGAATACCAGCTCTCTCCTCCCACACTCTTCGAGCAATTCGTATATAAGCAAAAGACTCAAGGTCTTTAGCTCTTTGGGAACTTCTGTTTTGGAGGCACCTATTAGATAATAAATGGCTTTGTTATCCACCGCACAAATTGCCACCGAAACCAATCCATAAGGCTGATAACTCAGTCCTATACTGTGAATGAAATCGTGTTCAGGGTTGAATATTTGATTGAAGGTCCCTTTTTCCCGGATAAAATCTTTCCTTGCGGCATGTTCTTTTACAATTTGCCACACCTCCTCTGTATCAGGTGATTGTGTCAATTCAATTTTCCCGTTGTTCTTTAGTTCCAGCAGCTTCTTCAACTCCCTTCTCTTGGATGAGGAGATATGCTCAAGAGGATCGCTCCCTATTTCCCTATTTAGATGCGTGAGACTCACTTCCGTAGAAAATCCCGTCCAATGATAAGGCAGAATGGACTGATGTCCCCAGGGCAACCTGAACTCGTAGTGTCCCACTTTGGGAAGCTGACTCAAGAGCTCACCGATTAACTGGTGTTCCTTGGACAACGAGTATTTACCAATTTCAGAATTCCCGAATAAGGGAGAAAAATATTGAGTGAAATGAGGTCTGTGATATCCCGTAACTCCCCTCTTCCTGGTCTTGACCAAAGCTACTCCGCCATATATAATTCCTCTTATTTTGGATACATAGACTTCAACCTCAGGGTTAAGTAATTCCAACCAATTGGTCTTGTGAAACACAGTGCCAATGGGATGTTGGTCCACATATTCATTCCATTGGACGAATTCCTCCCGCGTCAATTTGGTAACCTCGTATTTCATCTCCAATACCTGTTATTCCTTACATGAATGATAGTGGTCTATTACCTCTCCAATCTGAGCAGTTCTGGTTCCATTTTTCAGCATATCTGAAGCATAAAAGGTTACAACAGAGGTGTTTATCAAGTCCCTCACCGAATACTCATATGAGTCTTTTCCCTCAATGATTTTAGAGAAGTTCCTGTACATTTCGCTATGCCCTTTGTATCTGCGGAGTTTTCTTCGTTTTTTCATTCTTCCGTTGTTCCGATATTGCACAAACTGGTTAAAATCATCAATGAAAACAGTTTCATTTCCGTATCTAACCTCAATCTTCTCCTGAACCCCCCGCAGTGAATTGCCCTGATCAGAGGCTGTAATGTTTAGCAATGATCCATTCCTGAACAGGACCGAAATCGCTACGTTTTCTCTATTATCAGGACTTGCCATCACGTTGATCTCAACGGGGTCACTCTGGATCCAGTAATTGGCAAGGTCAATCCAATGTACCACATTTCCTGTAATTCTTGTCCCCTGATGGTCCCAAAAATACCAGTGGTTCGGACTTATGACCACCTCTTTCACGGTACAGGTAATGACCAGTACCTGGTCTTTTACAAGTGCTTTAACATCTCTGTTCCATGGGATGAATCGCCTGTTGAAACCCATATGCAGGAAAGCTCCATCCCTGTAAAGTCTAATTAACTTTTCCAGGTCATCCATGGTTACTGTAGGCGGTTTTTCGATAAATATCTGTGCCTTTGGATTGGTATGAAAGACCTCTTCAGCGATGGATGCATGATCAGAATGATAGGTAGCAATAATAACAACTGGTCGTTTGGTTAATTTCAATAAGGGGTAGGAATCACCGGGTACAACATATTTGTAGCGGAATCCATATTTCTGTTGGAATTTGCTAGCTACATTGTACTTATAATCCACACAGGCGATCTTTTCCAGCCTTCTGAAATGATGCATGATAAACATCTGCACATACCCTCCCAGTCCATAGATGAACAATCCCCGATCATAGGAATCCTTATAGCTTCGTGCTTTGAGTTTAAAATGAACGGGAGTATCAGAAGTAACGTTTAACAACTTATAATTTTCCTTTCCGTCAAATTGGTTGAACTGCTCAAGATAGAGTTCTACATTTTCCCGGATACGCTCATAATGGATCTGTTCACATGAATAAAACCTATTGGAAATGACAAAATATGAGGGATCGGTTTGACTCTGTACCGATACGTTCAACCAGGAATCCCCTTCATGACTTACTCTCAGCACAGTCAGATACCTTACCTGTTCCTGTTTATGGGCAAAGTATTTACGCAGCGTACTGATGATACCCTCTTTCCTGAAAAAATAGAAGATTTTGAGGTATTTGTTATCGAAATCAGGTCTGTCCCTGTCCCTGTTCGGGAATTGTTTTACCTCCTGGATCTCAAGATCATCTAATTGTGATAGCTGAACCAGATTTCTACTCATGGCTTTTCAATGGATATCCTGTATTATAGGATGGTAATTGCCCCTGATACCAACGGGCTCTAAGTTTCGAATGTTATATACAGTCTGAATAGATTTACGTGCTGCCTCCAGTCCATATCCCTTTCCTTCCAGGATCTTCTGGTAGGAGATGG
>CAZURA010000205.1:0-3334 GCA_964622985.1 uncultured Bacteroides sp.
CATAGAGGGGTCAGTATCCCCGGAACAGGGGTCAGTATCTCCGGAATTTACAATAGCCTTTGATACAGTTAAGCCCCCGATTTACCGGAGCCAAAGGATCACCCTTAACTGCCACAATTTTGTCATCACGTGTGGCAACCATGATGCCACAACCTGTACCGCAAAACCTGCAAACCGCTTTATCCCATTTCCAATCAGCTTCAGCTTCACCTGCAGCAGCCAGTAACGTTTTAGGAACGGTTAATCCAGCAGCGGTTGCTGCTGCAGCAACCGCCGAACTTTTGATAAAATTTCTTCTATTTACTTCCATTGTAAAGGGTGTTTCTTATTACTGAAGCTTTTTTAATCTTCTCAGACCAAAGAGGATAAAGATGATGGCTCCCCATATTCCTGTCCCAATTATATTAAAGATGATGATCATCCATACCGGAGCTTTCCTTGCAGTACTCCAGAGGTGCCTGCCTTCAATAGCGCTTTTTTTAATGGTGGGTGCACCAGCTCTGACCTTTCCATCGAATTTTGCAGTTCCGTAATCTTTTGTTGCCTTTACCAGTACATCCAGATACCCATCCGCATCACCGGGGATTTTTGAGTCGATATGAAAATAGGCTATTCCCAGTTCGTTGGTCGATTCAATACCGAGAGGATATTTGCCAAACATACCCTGAATATATGCCTTCACAGAGGCATTTGCCATCGGTTCAAGAGTGTCGGAGGTTACTTTCACCACCAGATTATCGATATTTTCATCGTAGTCAATATTGAGTGCCAGATTCGGGATCACAATGCCTTCAAGGTTTGGCAGTGTTTGTTGATAATCGGGATTAAAACTGCGCATATATGAAACCAGGCTCCATATCTCATCTTCCGAAAATGCATTCTCAAATGATGGCATAGAGCCTCTTCCTTTCAAGATTTTATAGAACAGATCTCCATCAGTTTGATCCTGGAATCGATCAGATGCAACATCACCGGGCGAAGGAGCCATGATCGTAAAATTTTCCTCGGTGGGATTACCATGACAGGAGCGACAGGCCCTTGTATAAATAAGGTTGCCTTCAAGCTGAATCTCCTCATCAAATATCAGGAAACTGAGCATCTCACTATTTGGTTCAGGGACAACCCACTTCTCCTGAGCCCATGCCATTGAACTGCAAAAAGCAAATAGCAGTATGGTCAATATGATTTGATTATTTTTCTTCATGCTCAAGACCTTCTTTTATTTCCCAGATCGGTACAACCGGGAACAGTTTTGATAATAGAGTGATGATAATGAGTAACAGAATAAACGGACCCGCAGTAATTGCAATCTCCGCCAGGGTTGGGGAATAGTGCATGAAATTTTCCGGCACATTCTGAATAGGAAGATAAGGATGTTCCTGTACAGGTACAACAATGATATAACGCTTAAACCATGCAGCAACCAGAATGATGGCGGAGATGATGGTAATAGGCAATGGTCGCCGCAGGGGTTTTATGAGCAGCAGCACGAAGGGAATAATGAGCCCTCCAAGCTGAACCATCCAGAACATAACCGAATCGTGTCCTGCCAACATGCTTCTTAGGTGTTCTGCTTCTCCTCCTTTCAGCTTATATGCAGGAACGATAATTTCGTTGATATTAAAATAGACGTAGACCAGGGCAACCAGCACCAGGAGTTTTCCCATTTTGTCGAAATGAACATCTGTGATATAATCCTTTAGCTTGAAATTATTTCGGTAGAAATACATGGCAATAATTACTGATGCACTTCCAGCCACAAAAGCACCTGAAACAAAGTAGGGACCAAAGATCGCGGAATCCCATCCTGCTCTGAGTGTCATAGCAAATAGCCAGGATGTTACAGTATGGATCGCCAGGGCAACGGGAATGATAAGCACCATTAAAATTTTTATAAAGCGCTTTATCAGTTGATATTGTCCTGTTGTATGAGTCCAGCCAAACGACAAAAACTTGTATACTTTACGCTGAAAGGGAGGGATTTGACTGCATTTGTCTTTACACAGATTCAAATCGGGGATTAACGGGAGATAGAGCAGTAGCAGACTCAACGCTACATAGGTTATGACTACCGTTATATCCCATATGATGGGTGATTGAATCCTGCCAAACACAAACAGATGATGCAACCGGTCTGGCCTACCCATATCTGTAATGATGATAAGACCAGCTACCATAGCGAAAGCGACGGCGATAATTTCCGCAATTCGGGAAATAGGCATGATCCATTTGACTCCGAGAAGTCCCATAACAGAGCTTATCAGCATTCCAATTAGACTTGCTGCCACGAAAAACACAAAATTGGAAATGTAGATTCCCCAGGAAACATAATCGGTCAATCCGGTCACACCCAGTCCGTGTTTGAGCTGTTGGAGATAGAAATAGATGCAGACAGCAAGAAGAAAAACAAGTGTTCCCAGCCAGATAACCGATTTCCTGCTCCAGTTTACATGAGACAATAACTCAAACTCAATCAGAGTAATGTCTTTTTTCTTAAGTGATTCCATATTTCAGATGTGGTTTTCGGTAGGTAGTTAAGATTTCGATTGCCTGGGAGGTAGATAGAAAACACTGGGTTGTGTGCCCAATTCAGGCATCAAGGTATACGCTGCATTATCCTTGAGCAATTTGCTAAGCCGGACCGTCTCTCTCGTGGTTCCGTTAGTTACCAGGTCTTCGTTGGAATCTCCAAAGTAGTAAACTCCGTTTGGACAGGCAGATACACAATAGGGCAGATTTCCTTCCCGGAGCTGATCTGCACTAAATGCGCATTTCGTTACAGTTCCCTTTTTCTGTGGAACATTCAACTCCATATTGTATGGAATATCACTGTATTTTTCTGCATCTTTTGGCTCCGTCCAGTTAAAGGTTCTCGCAGAATAGGGACAGGCTGCCATACAGAACCTGCAGCCAATGCACCGTTCATTATCAATCAATACGATGCCATCCTGCCTTTTAAATGTGGCATCTACCGGGCATACGGTAACACAGGGAGGATTATCGCAATGCTGACATGTTTTGGGCATATAGTAGGTGAGGCCGCTCCTCTCATCATTCATCTCCAACACATTGATATGATGCTGTTCAGGTTTGAGCTGATGAGCACTCTGACAGCTTCTCATGCATGCACGTTCATTTTTACACCGTGAAAGATCAATTACCATGACGAACTTTCTTCCTTTCAATCCTTCCCGCCCTAATTTCTGAAGATACTCCTTGTCGCTCGATTCTGTGGCAGGTTTTAATGCTCTGGTATCTATTTCTACCAGTTTGTTATCCGGAGTCAGAACTTTTATCACAGAGTTTGTTTCTTCTGAATCAGAATTGTTGCACC
>CAZURA010000205.1:3344-7715 GCA_964622985.1 uncultured Bacteroides sp.
TGATACTATCAAAGGAGCTGATACAGCACCAATTCCAGCAAATCCAATTTTTTCAAGAAATTTCCTTCTTGTTGAGGTTGGAGTAGGTTTGGTTTTCATTACAGATTGAATATCAATTAGTTAGAGAAAAATACGTGAGGTATATAACTATTTCAGGCCCAGCTATGCAACATCACCTCCATTGTGTTTTTTTGCTGCGTGAAGAGGGCGATGGGATTACTCTCCGAGTGTTGTTATTTGATTCACAATGAATGAGGATAAAGATATAGCATTAAAATCAAAGATAAAACACATCTGCTAATATGGTGAAAAAATAATCTGCCCGGCTGCCTTAAGTCGAAGAACTGCGTGTAGCTTCAATAGGCAGTAGCTTACCTTGCATCGAGAGTGCAATTTTCAGTGTACCGTTAAAGAATGTCTGCAACCTGCAATAAACAGCGGGTGAATCTAATCTTATGAAAGTATTCAGGCACCCCTTATGGGCTGAAAATGAGGTAGGTGCAAATAAGTTGGCATTACTTTTGAGATCATATTCATAACTCATCTATTCAATAAATCGTACATTTAAATCAGAGAAATCATGTTTTACAAAACGATATTTTCAAAGCTTAGACAATCCCTTGGCCCAATGTTAATACCACTAGTATCGCTTTTCCTGATCCTCTCCTGCAGCCTGTTTGATCAGGAGGACATTGTTCCTGAAAATGGGTATGACTGGCCAAGTCAGGTGCGGGGCTATTGGCCTACTGAACGTTGGGAGACCGGATCATTGGAAGAGTTTGATCTGGATCCCCTTAAGATGGATCTGGCGGATCAATTTGCAGAAAATGATTTGCTATCGAGGGCATTGCTGGTAGTTAAGGAGGGTTACCTGGTGTTTGAAAAGTATTATGGGGACGGGGGGCCAGAGGAGAGCACCAACCTGTGGTCGGTCACCAAAAGTGTGAGTTCGGCTCTTGTGGGTATTCTCATGGACCAGGAGTTGATTAGTTCTACGGATCAGTTGATGGCTGAGTTGATGCCAGCTTATCCTGAATTCAATAAGATCACTCTTCACCATGCATTGACTCATACTACAGGCCTGTCATGGGCCGAGGAAGGTCCACGCTGGGTGGAATGGATCTTCTCCGACGATTGGGTGGCGCATGCTCTGGCCCGAGGTAAGGTAAATAAACCTGGGAAGAAGTTTTACTATAGTTCAGGGAATTCCCACTTTCTGACGGCTCTGGTTCATGAGAGAACAGGGCAGTTTCCTGGCCAGATAACCATGGAACAGCTTTTTGCTCCCATGGGAATTGAGTTCGACACACTGGATCCTTCCATTGAATATATGCGTTGGGAAGAATATATGGAACCTCTTTCTCAGACGTGGCGGAGGGATCCCAACGGGATCGAAACAGCTGGTTTTGGTCTCTACCTGACTGCCAGGGATATGGCCAAGTTCGGGTTCTTATACCTGAACCGGGGAAGATGGGATGATCAGCAACTGCTTTCAGAAGAATGGGTAAAAGCGTCTACTACGGATCACGTAACCAATGTCTACGGCAGATACAGCTACGGTTATCAGTGGTTTCTCACTATGGTTGGCGGGCATCCCGCTTTCCTGGCCAGCGGATATGGCGGTCAGATCATTGGCGTGGTCCCTTCACTGGATCTGGTGGTGGTTCTAAAGTATGAAGCAGAGCTCCCTGTGCATCCGGAATCCGGTACTGCACATGATGATATGCATCTGTTTGAACTGGTCGTAGAAGCAGTGAATTAGCCTGGAGCAAGTCAAACATTTATTTTCTATTCGATTTCCCTTTCAAATGAGATCAACTTTGTATCCAAAGTGATTAATTTCACTGAAACTTTCCAACCATTCTCTGAATATTGCGTCCTTAAGCTGAGCATACATGAGAGAGTCGATTAATTTCAATACACGGGTGATTGAGAAATGTCTCCAAGGGGATATTAAGGCTCAGTATCAGCTATACCAGCAATATTCAAATGCCATGTATAACATCGCCAGCCGATTGATGAATAATAAAATGGATGCAGAAGATATCCTGCAGGACTCCTTTGTAACGGCCTTTCAACATCTGGGTGAACTGGAGAATAAAGAGGTGTTTGGCAGCTGGCTGAAACGAATTGTGATCAATAAATGCATCAGTCAGCTTCGAAAGAAAAAGATCCATTTTGAAGAGGTGGATGAAAGCAGAGTGGAGCAGGAGTATATGGAGGAAGAGACTTGGCATGAAATAGATCCATCCGTAGTTCATCACGCTGTAAAGGAGTTGCCGGATAAGGGGAGAGCCGTACTGGTGTTACGCGCCCTGGAAGGTTACAAGCATAAGGAGATATCGGAAATGCTGGATATTTCGGTCTCCACCAGCAAAACGCAATACAGCAGGGCGCTGGCATTATTAAAAAAGAATGTAAAGCGAAAGGTGTATGTCGACTGATTTCGAAAAATACCTGGAAAAAAAGAGACCGGATCTGGATGTAGAAACTCCGGATGATCACATCATTTGGGAAGGGATCAGGAAAGAGCTGACAACACCTGGATCTGGATTTGAGAAAAAGAGGATGCTCATACGGATACGGAATGTGGCGGCCGTCGTTGTACTCGTCTTAAGTGTGGGCTACTTCATATATGACATGATCGGGGAGCGAAGACAAACAGTAAGAATCGAACTTGCTGATATTGACAAAGAGTTGGGTATCAGGGAAAATGAATACAGGAAAATGGTAGCTCTTAAACAACAGAAGGTAGGATCTTTCAATCATGTGGATAACCTGATCATTGCAGAATTATTTGAAGAGATTCAAAGGCTGGACACTATATACGAACTCACCCTGAAAGATCTGGGTGAACTGGGTTACAATGAACAGGTGATCCATACCCTATTCGACACCTACGAAAAGAAGATCTACCTTCTTGAACTGATCATACTGGAAAACAATAAAATCAAACGCGATGAAACGGATGAAAGCATATTTCTATAAAAGCGCTATTATTTCACTGATATTAGCCATAGCCTTGAATGGTTATGGTCAGGACAAAAAGATCCAGAAGACCTATCACTGGAATTACGAGGTAAATGAAGATGTGAGGTTCAAATTCAACAACTACGATTGCGATCTGACGATCCATACCTGGGACAAACCGGAAATCAAGTACAGCATGAGTGTGGATGCTACACTGAAATCAGTAGAGGATGCAAAACGGCTGGATAGATATATTGACAACCTTGAATACACACACTCTGCCGGTATGGTGGAATTTAATAACCGCTTCTGGATCAACAGGAAGAACATAATGGGAAAGAAGACCCTTGATTTGAAAGGGGAGAAAAAGATAGGATATACGGAGTTCAAAATGAATGGAGAATTATGGATCCCGAAGAGTTGTAATCTTTTCCTGGAGTCAAAGTACTCAGGAATTGATTTGGAAGATATCAATGGACGGCTCTATCTCAATCTGTACAACGATAAGCTTTACGGAGGTAATGTAAATGCACACTGTGAGATAGAATCAAAATACAGCAACCTGGAGTTTAAGCAGATGAAGGATGTGGATGCGGATTTGTATAATACAGATATAGAGACAGGGGATATCGGCAATCTCACCATACAATCCAAATACTCCAGTTTCAGAGCCGGGAATGTGGGTGTAGTGAATATTGATGCCTATAACGACAAATATTTTTTTGGGAATACAGGCTCAATAAAATTCATCGATAAGTATTCGGATCTGACAGCGGGGTATATTGGTAACATGAATACGGATTGTTATAACAGCACGATCATTCTGACCGGTGTGGTGGATCTTGATCTGACTGCCAAATACAGCAAATTTGACATCGGGAATGCCAATAACCTTAATATAACCAGTAGTTATACTGATAAATACAAGATCAACACGTTGAAAACACTCAATATTTCAGAGACAAAATACGGGGATTATAAGATAGATGAACTGGCCAGCTCCCTCTTCATGGAAGACGGATATTCGGATAAATTTACCATAGCAAAGACAGGCTCAGCATATAAAGGCCTAAGCATCAATGGCAAGTACATTAAAATGCAGGTCTCTTTCGATAAAGGGTTGGACTACAGGTTCAAGGCCAATGTGAAATACCCCAAATTTGACATCAATGAAGAGGCCATGAGTGTAAGGATCAAGATCAAAGAAAGTTCACAACTGGAGATGGAAGCCATCAAAGGGATTGAGAAGGAAGGGATGCCTGAGTTTACCATCAAGGGGTACGATATGGCGGTTACATTTACGGAACGGTAGGCTCTTCACGTTATCATACAGGGGCCGTCTAAGGAGAGTCTGTCCATAGACTCGATGAAATTGAGTTGATTTCTCCATTTTCCTTAGAG
>CAZURA010000206.1:0-7638 GCA_964622985.1 uncultured Bacteroides sp.
CTGTAGCTTAAATGTTTATGACGGGTGTCTCAAACTTGTTGACAGGTTCCGTCGAGGATGTCATGATGACAGAACAACCAAGGGAGTAGAACATGCGTCACCTGGCAATTCTGCTTTGTCTTCTTGCCCTATTGGGGAGTTGTAGCAAAGACAAGTCGGAGGAAACCTCGGAGCCGGAGAAGCACTCGGCAGAGGCGGAGAAGGACGAAAGTCAGCCTACTCAAACTGGCGAGCCAGAGAAGGTTGCTGGAACGCCGCTTGACCCCGGCGTCCAGTTCATTCTCGATGGAGCAACGGAAGATCTCGCCAGCATGAAGAGGCAACTCAGTGCTGAGACGCCGCCTTCCTCCATGGACGTCGATCACGCAGCTCTCGTTCACAAGATAGGGAAGCTGAGGGAAGCCGATTCGTCCCAGTTGCACGAGTTCATTTCTGATGCGGAGAAGACTGCGTTTCTTGACTACCCGCTTGCTGTTGCGAGGTCACGGAGCACGGAGATTGAGGGAATCAGGAGCAAGAATCCTACTGAGAAATATATGTCTGGATGCACTGACTTCGAGCTCGCTTTGCTTGCACTTGAGAGCGCAGGTCACCGCGACAGAAAGGACGTCCAGGGTTGGTTCGCATTGTACTCCGAGGCGTGCGAATAAGTCTACCTTGCGAACAGCTCGTCAGCTACATGCCCTACTTTGCGACAGAAGGCAGCATCGACCGTTCCGGATACGACACCTCCGACAACAGGAATTGCTTTCGTGAGGTTTATCACGCCCTTCTCGCCCGCCTTCGTGAGCAACCGGAAGCCCACTCGTTTGTTGATCTCAATCAGTGCCCGTCCGGGGACCTTGGATATCAGCTTGGCCGTGACCTTCTCGCCAACCTTGACGCCTGCTGCTTTCACTACTTCCTTGGCGCTATCCCCGACCAGGGCGATAAGGATAAGCGTACGGACGCGGTCAGAACGGATATCATGCCCATATATGCCAGCGATGGCCGCGACCATCCGTGCTTGAATTACCCAACTGGCCCCCAGAGCGCTGGGCACAGCCACGGGCAGAGTGAGAACACCACCTAAGCCAGTTATGAACCCCGAGGTGAAGTTCTTCGATGTCTCCCACCGAACCAGAGATAGGCATCTCTCCTGGTTCGACTCGTAGCTTGCATCGTGCAGATACTCCTGCACTAATTCCTCGGCCGACGACAACGGTCCGACTCCTTGGATGGCCTTCTCGGTTATCCAGTTCGTCAGTTGAAGAGCTTTTCCTTCAGTCATGGAGCGCCTCGGCTAATCGCAATCGGGAATCTGTGAGCACTCGGCGCTTACGGCCTTCTGATAACTATCAATTTGCTCTGCCACCGACTTCAGTGAAACATCTGTTCCAAGGGAAATGCGTGGTTCAGGCCGCTCGTCAATGCTCTCAGGCAGGACAAAGGCCATTTGCTCAGAGACCATCACCCCAACCAACATTCCGTTCTTGGTCATCAGGATATCGCCTTCTCGCGGGTCCTCGTACATGTCGTCGTCCGCCAGCCAGACACATAGGTACATATCAGCGAATGAGCTGTCTTGGTGGCGCCGGTACTTCACGACTGCGCTGCTATTCACTCCGACCAGAATCAACTCCTCAGGATGCCCCTTGGGTAGGGTGGCGAAAAAGCGTCTGCCAGCAAGCTTCAATCCTCCCTTCCAACGTAGCGAGGAGCCACTTTCGTGCACGACAACAATGCGCGGGTCCTCGTATAGCGGAACTAGCTCCGACAACTTCAATGAAGCCTGCTGCTCCAGCCCGTGTACATGTTCCGGGCCATACTCCACCGTCCCCGAATACTCCAGCAGGTCGAGGTTACCGCCCCAAATGCCGTCTTCGACTCCCAGGCTGAGTTGACTGCCTACCGCTAGAAGCAAGGTCTTGCCGTTGCTCTGTTCTGCTAGGAAACCACGAAACGTCGTGTCAATCGGGTCATTACGGATGGGGTCGTACTCTAACAGGTGAACTGATAGCCCTGGCATCTTCTGGTGAGCGAGATCGGCGATGGCGTCTCTGCTTTGCAGCGAGTTTTTTGGCCCGGCGGAACTTGAACGCCTTGCTCGTTCCGCTTCAAGGTCGATTGCTTTTCCCACACGCCGGAAAGCCTCACGTTTGGCTTCCTTGACGAGTCGGTTGGCCCGCCGTCTCTCTGCCTCAAGTGCTTTGCGGTGCTCTTCCTTCCGTCTTGCAGCCTCAGCCGTCCTGTCCATGATGCCCTGGATGCTCCTGGCCGCGTTTTGCAGCCGCTCTGCTTGAAGCTTGCTCTCCGCATCAAGAGCCCTCCCCGTGGCCTCAGATACTTCCTCGGTCTTGTTTTGAACGGTCTTCTCCAATTTCTGGATTCTGTTCTGGGCCGCAGCGAATTCCTGCCGATGCTCCATCTCGTCAAGCAGTGCGGCTTCGTCGTTCCGCACCTGCTCCTCCCACTTGCGCTCAAATTCTCCCGAATCCCGCTTGTCATGGCTCGCGACAAGAACTCGTCGGTCGCCCGGGCCGATGAGTCCTGCGGTGGGAGACGTCGACGTGCTTGCCAACACAGGAATGGTGATCAGGATGAACAGATCTAGAAGCACAGCAATCGTCGAGTGATTCACCGCCTACTCCTGTCCGCCCTTGTCGGATTCGCTATCAGGGGAATCGGCCTCTCCACTCGTGGGCGCCTCTGGAGACGCATCGCCTATTGTCCGTCCGCCCGTTTCCCTCTGAATGGGCAGCGGTTGCTGCTGCAGGTTCGCCACGTTTCGCTGCTCCGCTGGAATCACCAAGAAGTAGGTGCAAATCAGGTAGATCAGCAGTCCAACCGCAGTGGTCGTATATGCCACCCACAAACCGCTCATGAAAGCGGGGCCTGCCGCGACAAGAACCATGGCGCCAACCACGGACCCCAGAAGACCAAGGTAGAGCGGTGCCTCGGCAAAGAAACGAGTCCGTATGCTGTCCGTTTCTCGATGCCACAATGCACCAAGGGCGGCTCCAAGCTGCAGAAGGAAGATGACAGCGATAACCACGAGACTAGATGTGGAAACTTCCATTGTTGAATCCCCCACGACTTCTTGTCCGAATGTTGCCTGTTCTGGTCGTGTGCTTTCTGTTGTCCCGCCGAGCATTCCCAAGCCAAGAGACCCAAGGACGACGACAGCCGCAACAACCAGGTAGATCCGTCGGTGCGAGCCTGCTACCAGCCCTAAAGGGCGAGGTCTCGACAATGTTCGGGGGCTAGATTCTGGTTCTGCGGGTCTGTCGTCGACCACCGTTGATTCCGACTGGAGATGCTTGTCGGTAGTTCGAGTTGCCCGACTGCTACCTCTCCACGCCCGCCATTTCCTGATGCTCCCCCCAAGGGAGATGAGGAATAGGATGGGAAGCAGGCCCAGGAGGACCATCCGAATAACACGGTATGCGAGTTCCTTGTTCTTGCTCCACACGCGCTCAGCAATTGCTACTAGAGCGCCTGCCGCCTTGTAGGAGAACTTGACGGTTCGAGTGATTTGAACAAGCCGCCCTCGGCGGACAAGGTCACTGATTCCCTTTCGGCCGTATTTCAGGGCTCCGCGGATCTTCTCCAACCCTTCGTGCCCCTTGTCGGCGAGATAGGCGATTGTGTCACGACCAAGTTGAGTGGCCTTGTCGCGTCCCCGACGGGCAAGTACCAGGGCCGAATTCAACGTCCGCGGCGCTCCCGGGTCTAAACCCGCGACAACTCCTGCTTTCTTCAGGCTGTCAATGTCATCCACATGGCGCATGACGTTGGCGGTGCGCTCGAAGCTCTTGGTTCCGCGATGGAGGTGGAAGATTCCAGAGAAGGCGTCGCTGCACTTCTTCCACGCACCGGAAGCCTGTCCACTCTTGATCAGTTTGGACATCATCGAAACGAACTTCTTCGATAATGCTCCCATCTTCCGGAGTGCCTTGGTTACAAGCACCCCGCCCTCAGCAAGTACTCCTACCCCGGAGGCACTCACGAAACTCGTGCCTATGCCAACAGTAGCAAGCAGGCGGATGAAGTTGTCCGGATCGTCAGATGCGGTTTGCACCACCAGATCGCGGATGTCCCCGACCACAAACAAGTCGGTTACCCCAGCTCCTGCCAGACTCGCCAGGTTGTCGGCTTCTCCTGTAATTGCCCCCCGAAGGGCCGACGCTAATGGACTGTTCCGGTCTTCGATTTCGGTATCGATCTCTCTGAGCAGTGACTCCGCTCTCGGTCGATTCTTGAACTCATCGATCCTCAGCGCTTGTTCAAGAAGATCACGGGCAGAGGTCAGCTCTCCCTGAGCTCGAAGTTCCTCCGCCTGGGTAACGAAGTCGACCCACTGGTAGTCCCCCGCAATTCCGTTCGAGTCCTCGAGTCCAGGCATGTCCCTGGGAATGAAGAGCAAGTACATCCAGAGGGCCAAAAAGGCCAGCGACGCAATCGCCCACAACCCAAAACTCAGTGCGCGTGCCCACTTCTTCATGCCGGTCCTCTGGTCTCCGGGCTTCCGCTTGAGGCCAATCTTCGCCACCCAACGCAGCCTGGGGTCGTCGTCATGTTGGTTCTCTCAGTCATCTGTTTCGATTATCACAAATCAAGTTACTATTCAATGTGTTAGCTGGTGTGGTGTGCGGGGGGCCTCCCACGGGCGAAGATGCCCGAGGGCAAGAACCGAATTCATGATTGCCTTGTCCGGCTGCCATTAGTCTGTCTCGTCCGGAGATGCCAGCGTCCAGATTCTCTTGAGCGGCAACTCAGTTCTGATGTCCTCCTCAAGTTTGTCGTACTGCCTCAACAACTCCTCTATGAGCGCGTCCTGGTCCCAAAGCCGGACCTTGAAGAAATGCTGAGCGTACACCTTGTCCACGGAGCTCTTGAAACCGCCCCAGGAAACGAGGAGCCCGAAATCCGCCCCAACTGATTGCATCGACCCAACGAGCTGTTGGAGGGTGGGGTGATCGACTGGCGTATCACTTGACTTCACCTGGACGCATATTCGGGGGCTGCCGAATCCTTGTGGCCCCGATGCCGCAAGAATATCAATGCCCTTGTCCGGCCCCTTCTCAGTCCGGAAGGTGGTATAGCCCTGGGCCTGCAAGATGGCCTCTACCAGCCTTTCCATCCCATGCCCTTTGAACTTGGCGATGATGAGCTTGGCGATTTGGTCCATCGCCAACCGTTCGAGATCGACACCCTCGCCATCAACGACACCCTCGTCCAGAACCAGAGTCCCAGTAGATTTCCAACCGTTTGCGGCGATAGCGCGAACGCGATTTTCTGCATCGTTCCTTTGGATCTTGCAGATAGTCATGAAGGCGCCGAACGAGTACAGCAGATCCTGGTCGAAGACGCTTCGAGGGACCTCGCTTGATAGCCATTTGACCTTGCGGCCGTGATAGAATGGGTCTTTCGCTCCAGGGAAGTACTTGTACTCGCTCTTGATTTCTCCGAAAGCGATGACCGCTTTCTTCTTCAAGGGCATGGCCACCCAGTCGCCGACCAGCATCTCATGGCCGAATGCCCAGAGCTGGCCGAGGTGATTGGTGATTCGCCCCTTCGGAGCGTCGGGGTAGGTGTCCTCGAGTGCCTGTCGAAACTGCTCCTTCGTCGCAAGTGTTCGGAAGTCGACGTCAAGGTCTTCCCACGTGGCGAAGACCAGACCATCTTCTATGAATTTCTTCTCGAATTCTCCGTGGCTGCCCGCCCGCACCAACCAGAGTGCCATATCCATTCTCCTCGTTCCGGCAGAACTCGTCACCGGGATTGCGTCGAAGCTGGGAACTGCGAGAAATTCTACTTCAACGCCGGGGCTTTGCCCAAGAGATATCTGGGCCACCGCGGACATCGACCTCGGGTGGACCCGAACCTGACACTAGCCCCAGGCCCGTGCGCAGGTGGGGCAAAGGCGAAGTTCAGGTCTTTGTGCCCACAGACTCCCGATCTTAGCCCGTCGAGCGGCCAGGCGTTCCAAAAACCTCGGCTGTTGAGGCGCGGGCAGAAAGCCTAAGCCTGGTCGTCAGTGCCTCTCCAACACCTCGAGAAATGCGGACGGACATCGTCCATGGCCGCGGGGAGTTGTCCTTCGCTGGTCACTCCCAAGTAGGTGGCGGCACGGCTGGCACCAACGTAGAGGAAACGCTTGAACAGATCCGGATATCTCTTGGCGAGCCTGTCAATGCCCACAAAGAAGACGGCCTCGAATTCCAGCCCCTTCACATGGCGCACATCGAAGACGCGAACTTCTGAAGCGTCTCCGACATCTCGGCCCCCCGTGCATCCGATGATAGGAATGTTGTGCTCAGCCAAATGCGGCCGAACGGCAACAACGAGTTCCTCGACTTGCTCTTCGCTGTCCACGAAGACTGCAACGGAAGGCAGTCGCCCGATTCCTGTTTCGATCTCCACCTCACGGATACTTCTGGCTAGCCATTGTGCCAAGGCCATACCAGAGATGTTCTCCGCAAGGATAGGCCATACATCACCCACGTCAGCGTATTCCGGAGCCTTCATCTCCGCATCCACTCCGTCGCTCAGTGCTAATGCAACGAGTAGATTTCGAAGGCGCAAGCTCTGCCGATATGCGATATCGATCTTGCGGACCTGCAGTGGATGGCCCGCTATCTTTCCAATGCGGTCGAACTCGTCTATGTCTCGAATACCGTGGCTAGTAATACGCTGCAGTATGTCGCCACATGCGAACCATGATTTCAGTCCCTGGTCACAGAGTTCAATCATGCAAGCCAACTGAACCGGGGAGAAATCCGTGGCTTCGTCGACAAAGACCTGCCCCAGCTGATGGTCTCTGATCACCTCGAGCCAGGCAGGCAAAGCCACGGCCGTCGATGCCCCCTTTCTAACGAGTCTCCGAGCATTCCTCAACATCGTGAGTATCAGCAAGTCCGCTTCAGCTCCCGATATGCGACGCTCCGATACTGCAGATTTGGCCTCATCCTTGAATATTCTCCCCTGTTTCACGGCAGTTCGACGGTACTGCGAGTAACTTGTACGTGCTCCCATCACGAAATGCCGGGGAGCTTGTATCAAGGTCCTAAGATGGCCACGAACGACAATCAGGTCTCCGAGGTCCTGAAGCTCGTCCTTGGGTGGTTTGCGGTGCCCGAGAAGTGCCACGACTCTTCCAGATCTTCCTCCAACACTGGAGCGGCCTTGAGCAGTGGCTCTGGCCAGCGCGCGGATCCCAGTCAACAAGAGAACCGCAGGAGATGGGGGCGAGGTTTCTCGAATAGTGGTCGCATGGCCTGAGGAATCGACCAACTCCTCATCAAAATCTTCTTCGGCATCCGTGTCCGGAGCTGGGGTGTCAGCCATGATTTCCGGCAGCGCCGTGTTGATTTCTCCCAGGAGCGACCCATGTGCTTTCAGCAGTCGATTGCAGGCCAGTTGGGCCTTCCTGTCGATCAACTCCCCCAATCTCTTGCTCTCTGGCTGAAAATCCGAGCCTCTTTCCAAGAGCGAGACGATATCGCCAAAGGTAAGCGAGGCAGCGGAAACTCGCGTACGGAAGAACTTGCTGAGTGCTTTTCGCAAGTCCTCGTCACCAGAATCCCTTGCTGCCTTGAACGCGTCAGTGCACCGCCTTAACACAGCTTCTTCGTGGAAGCCGTCGAACTCCTCCCC
>CAZURA010000207.1:0-7532 GCA_964622985.1 uncultured Bacteroides sp.
CACTTTATGAAACCCTTTCGAAGGAGTTCCCACAATATCAACGCGAGCTCTCCAGATTGCCGACCAACTCAGCTACTTGTGTTCCTTTTTTGCCAGCAACAGGCCGAATTTCTTTGTGTAATATCTTTCCATCAAACTGGAAAATTGCCGCTGAGATTTTCGTGCCCCCAATATCGACGCCTATTGTTACAGTATTGTTGTCCATAGTATGAATTTGCATAAAAGTAGTATAAATGCACCAAATAATGAATATTTAATGCATATTATTATTCTTTTCATGCATATTTCATGCAAATTCAATGAATATTTGCCCTTACTCTCAAAGTTCGAATAAAGGAACAGATTGTTAGGTGACGAATTGATCCCGTACTATATTACCATCATGCATTTAATTGAGAAGATTCTAATAGATGGAGATTACGATTTATTCCATTAAAGGGGATTGAAATTCTATAACAGGTGAATGCCTGTTTCGGCATACGGCAAGAGCTTTTCATTTAATGGATTTAATTCGGTCACCAGAGTGGAAATTTCAGCCGGCTTGCATACCTTATGGCTCTGTCGTAAACCCAACTTGCTTGAAGCCGTTAAAGAAATCACCTTATCGGAAGCAGTCACAATTGCTCTTTTTATAAGTGCTACATCGTAGGATCCTTCTGTTATGCCCTCAATGTGTCCAATGCTTCCCGTGCCTAAGAAACACATATCGGCATGAATATCGGAGAATTTTTCCCAGACATCCATTCCTACTGCAACCATTGCCTTTTTCTTAATTCTTCCACCCAGAAGAATAATCTCAATCTCCGAATGCTCGGTCAGTTCCATAGCTATAGGCAAACAATAGGTAAATATCGTGGCCTTCAATTCCTTTGGTAATAACCTGGCAAAAGCTAGATTGGTGGTTCCATCACTGATGATAATGGACATGCCATCTTCTATAAACGTAACGGCCTTTTTCGCAATGATCTCTTTCTCTTGCTGATTCTTTATGACATTTTCATTATAGTAATACAATTTTTGAATAGATGAAACGGCTCCTCCATGTACTTTTAAAAGCAAACCCTTTTGGGCCATTTCGTTAAGATCTCTGCGGATAGTATCTTCGGAAACTGAAAGTTCCTCGGCCAATGTATTGGTTGCAACTTTACGATTGATCCTTAACTTTTCAAGAATGGTATTTTGTCTTTTATCTTTTTGCATGGCCGAGATAATAGTGTGATAAATGTACGATTAAGAAATAATATGAGTTAAATCTGCAAAATAATATCTATTAACGCACAAAAAACGTAAGTAGAAAACAATCTCATTAAGGATATAGTTTTGGATAATGAGGTGCAGATTTACCTGAAAATGAAGCCATCCCCTTTTTAGGAAACAGTGATTTTAGACATCAACTCGGTCAAAGTGCACCATCGGCCTTCAGGTTCTCCAATATGGTTACAATGGATTTTCCTCGATTCATAGTATAGAAGTGAAGTCCGGATACACCGTGTTTTAGTAAGTCTCTACATTGCTCCGTCGCCAGATCAATTCCGTATTGAATAATTGCCTCTTTGTCGTCAGCTGGCAAAGAGTCGAGGCTATTACGAACTTCTTCAGTAATCGTAGTTCCACAGATTTTGGCCAGGTTTTCAGTCATTTTGACCGTGTAAATCGGCATAACACCCGGTACAACAGGAACATAGATCCCTTTTGATTGTACTTTGTCCAGGTAATCGTAGAAAAACTGATTATCATAAAAATACTGGGCAACAATATATTCTGCTCCCTCGTCCACCTTCATCTTCAAATAATCCAAATCTTTCTCGGGGCTAACCGCTTCCAAATGTGTTTCAGGATATCCGGCCGCTCCCAGGCAGAAATCATACCGGTTTTTAATAAACCTTAACAGGTCTGATGCATGTAGCATGGCATCCGGATGAGGTTTATAGTTTTCATCCCAGGTGGGTGCATCCCCCCGAACAACGAATACAGTTTCTACTCCAATACTTTTAAACCTCTCCATAGCCTTTATCACATCATCCGGATCAAGACCGATTCCGGCTATATATGCAACTACATTCAATCTTCTTTCGTTTCTCAATGTATCAATCAATTCAAAGGAACCCTCCCGGGTTGACCCACCTGCTCCAAAGGTAACTGATACATAATCAGGAGATAGCATCGTCAAAGAATCCAACGCCCTCTCCAAATTGGCTGCCGCCTTTTCATTTTTTGGGCGAGAGAATTCGAAAGATATTACCGGTCGTTTTCCATTTCGATTATAAAGATTGGTTACACGCATGAGTTCTTGTTATCTGATGAATTGTAATAGATGTCCAGCATCAAATTGTAGCATTTAGTTTGGTTTTTGCTTCCAGCAGTTCAGGCAGATCACTGTCCGCTTCTTCCCAGATTTCAAGGAAACGCGTATACCAGGTGTTGGCTTTTGCGTTGTCACCTGTTTCGAAATATGCGTTAGCAAGGTTTAGATGAGCACGCACCCAGCATTCCTGGTTTTCCCAGCCAAATGACCTTTCATTTTCAATCAGTTTCTGACAAGTGGCAGTTGCTTTCTCCCAATTACCTGTTGTGGTATAGTATGTCGCCAGAGATTCCAGGTTATAGCCATTCTCATCCAAAGAGGTGGCAGTTTCCAGTAGCTCCAGAGATTCGGACAAGTTTTCCTTGACCAATGCAATTTCTCCCTTGAGCAGGAGATATGCCACCTGGTCATTCCTGTTGCCTTCGTTGGACTTTTCCACAATTTCATTAAGCATCTCTTCCGCTTTTCCGACCTCGCCGTTCCTGATCAACATGATTCCAAGCCTCATATACCAGACAGGTTCTGAAGCTGCCTCTCCGATCATCTCAGAGCAATAATCCAGTTCCGTCTGATACTCCGATGGCATTCCTTTCGCCTGGTAAATCTTACATAAGTAGAGCCTGTCTCGCAATTCACTTAACTTGTACCCGATGGACTTGTGGAGGATGGCTGCTCCATGCATCAGGTCAAGAGCCTCGCCATATTTTCCCTGGTACATGAGCAATAAGGCCGTAGATCTTTTCCCGTAAGCCTTCTGGTTCTCGTTTCCATCCTTGAGCTTATTAAACACCTCCTTGGCTTTTACCGTTTCACCCATCTCCACATATGTAAATCCGTACTCATGATTCAGTGAAGGAAAGAGCTCCTGTTCAGGGCTAATTCTGAACGCTTTCTGATAAAACTCAATCGCCTTTTCATACTCCTCCATCCTATTGTAACAGGATGCAATGTTGATTAATGCACCCGGATCATCCTCTTGATACACTTCCAGAGCCCTGTTAAAAGCGCTGACAGATTCTTCTTCCCTGTCTAACATCATATAATTATAACCCAACCGGTACCATCCACCATACGAATTGGGGTATTTGTCCAGGTAGGTTCCCCATTTATTTATCGATGCTTCCCGGTTACCCCTATAACCTTCAACGGCAGCCTCAATCCATAACCGCTCTCGCTCGGTGAGCCTGTCAAGCTGACTCAGCGCTATAGAAATATGCTTTTCTCCGTTTTCCCGGTCATTGGTCCAGTAATAATAGGCGGCAAGGTTGGAGTGCGCCAGTGCAAATTCCGGATCAAGCTCTATGGCTTTATGCAACAGTTCTTTTTGCCTGTCATAATGAGGGTCACCTGATACATTACCTGCATTGGTCAGGTATTTGAGGGCTTCCAGGGAATGTGTGGTGGCTTTTGGCAAAGGCACAGTCTGAAGGTGGATCTTTTGAAGCGAGTCGCCCAGGTCCTTTCTGACCGTTTTAGCCAGTTTGTCCAATGCGGCCAATATCTCTTCTTTTCCATTTGCCATCTCCTGGGATGAACAGATCGTCTCCCCCGAGAAAGGATTAATCAGGCTCGTACTTAGCACATAAGTACCCCCCAGTTCAGAAATGGTTAGCAACAGGACCGCTTTGATATTCTCCCGTTCAGCAATCTCCAATGCAATAGGCATGTTAATCCTCTTTATGGTATCCTGTTCCATTCGCTTCAGCACTTCATCAGCCTGGATGCGGGGTAAGATGTTGATCCGCCTGGACTGATCGATGGTAATGGAGAGGGCATGCAACAGGGATTTATCAAATACCTGATCACCCGTATTATTCTCAAGGTCGGCGAGAAGAATCCAGTCCTGTTGTTTAAATCCCAATGCATTGGGTCGGGGAACTATGAAAAATGCTGTAGTAAAAATGAGTAAAATGAACAGCAAGATGATCGTGAGCCAGCTGGGTTTCCAGCTTAGCTTTAGTGAGGCCTTCTGGGATGAAGTGAGGGATTCGGTTTTCACAATTCCTTTGGAGGTTACATCGTAGATCCACCCCAGGGTCATAACGACAGGGAATCCGACGATCGTCAGAATAATGATCACTCGGAAACTCCATTCGGGCAACTGGAACCTTCCGCCAATAATATCGAATGCTTCGATGATACCGAGGCCGGCCACAGCATATATGGAAGCCAGCCTGGTGACCCCCCGCCGTTTCAAATCTGCTACAAAAAAAGAAAACTGGTTCGGCTTACCTGACATATAAGTTGGGGGTTGGTTATATGCAAGTTAGAGCATTTTGAGCTAAGAGTCAATTGAAGCTCCTCGCGGCAAGAAGCGGGGAACCGAGCTTGCGAGCTCGACGGAGTCAATAATAGAAGTTCTTTATTTAATCTTTGGAATAGAATTAGAGATGCTGGTAAAATAGTCTCTTATCTTTATATGCACTAATGTTGGAGTTTTGTTGAAATCAAATATGTTAACATGGAAATTACATCTTATATCAAATTAGTCCTGTTGCTCCTGGTTCCCATACTATTTAGTTGTACGGATTCACATCCTCCTCCCAGTGAATCCGCTATGGATCAACCAGATCTCCTGAAGCAGAAAGAAGAGGTGAAAGCCACTCTTATAAAGATGTGGGAGGCTATCGAAAAAGAAGATATTGAACTGTATGCTAGTTATATCCATCCTGATTTCACTCAATTTGGAGAATCTGATCCTACGTTGAACATTGGCAAAGAGGCGGAAGTAAGCGGGACAAAAGAATGGCTGAGTAATTCTGCAAATATACATACCGAAATGGAAGAGCCCATGGTTGTAATTAAAGATTCGGTTGCATGGATTGTGTATTACTGGAAGGATAGCGGCACCACAAACGGAGAGGCGTTTTCTTCACGTGGAAAATCAACTAGAATCTTTGTTAAAGAGAAAGGGAAATGGTTGTGTATTCATGGCCATTATACACTGTTGCCATAGCATTTGTCTTCTATTATCGGGACCCGCTATCCAATTGAACTGTGCGAAACTTGGAGCTCCCCAGACAGATTTTTCCTTGATTTGTAATCCCTTCCACAAAAACTCTGTACTGGGAAACATCATCAGAGGAATAAAAATCTGTGGTGGCTATCCCATTCTCAGTAAAGATGTTCGGATTCCAATATAACGTTAACCTATGGTCAGGCTTCTCAGAATGAATATTCTCCTTAGTGTATCGAGGTGAGTAAAACACTTTCTTAATTGCATATCCGGCTATTTTACCTTTAATCGTTCCTGGGAATTGGGTCTCCACATTGCTCCAATCCAATCCCTTCTTCGTAAAAACAGAAATAACTCCGTTCCCGCCTCTGACACCAAATGTCCCAGCTGAACCCACATTCTTCAATACTTCAATTACATCAATATCAGACATGGGAATTGCCATGATAACCTCTTCAGGCATATAGGTTCCATCCAACACGTATAAAGGAGTAGAAGAGTTATTTTGAAAACTTCCACTCCCATGAATGACAATACTATTTCCACTCACTCTAAGTCCAGCCACTCGGCCCTGCAGATACTGAGCCACATTCATATATCCGTAATCCTTTTCATTAACTTCTAAAGAAATCAAATCAATAGGTTTGCCATATACCCGAAAATGCCCATCTCCAACCTGCTTCTTCTTACCCACTTTTATTATTTCAGGGAGAGGAATGGAACCATGTTCAATAAGGTAATCCCTGATCTCTCTTTCGCTGTAGTACTGTTGTTCGAACAAAACTGAAGGAACTTTACTAGATCCAGTGTTTTTAGGCAAATAGGTCGTTGCAAGCTTAGGATTCTCTTTAAAAACACTATCCATAGTAACTACTGTATAATACTTGCCTCTTCTGTTACGACCCTGTATAAAAAAAGCTGCAGTATCGGTGAAAAAGATACTGTCAAATGAGAACCTTCCTTGGCGGTCAGTCTTCTCATCGGCAATAATGAAAGTGTTGCGATTATAGACATTTAATTCAACATCTGCCCTCGCCAGTGGTTTCTTGGTAAAAGCATGCTTTACCATGCCTTCTATCAAAATCCCCTCTCTCGTTTCGATGTCAGTTGAAAAACCAGGTTCATGAACAACATTCCATATATACCTGCTCCAACCCTGTGTCAACATCAATAGGTTTAATTTATACTCTGAGGAAAAGTCATCGGTATCACTAAAATATGCAGAGGGTGATTCAACGACTCCTTTAAGCTCTGAGTCCAGCAATAGCCATGAGAGAATATTCAACTCAGGTCCATTATCAGGTACGGTTTTTTCATCAACTACAGCAATAGAAAGATTCGAATATGAGGAGAAATCAACCCCTGCGTCGTCATAAATTTCCAGTTGTACTCTACTGCGTGTTTCATACTCATCCTGATCAAAACTGAGTTGAAGTTTATTAATCTTAAGGTGGTTCGAGAAGTAAAGCCTTTCGGAGATGGGTAGTAACTGCTCATCAGAAAGGACAAGCCTATTAATTCCTGGAGGTAATGCATCACGATTTACTGCTATTGGGAAATGTCCATTTTGCAAATAGAGCTTCCGCTTGAAAATCTCTTCTCCTCGATGAAGGATCGAGAAGTGATAGTACTTGCCCTCAAAGTCACTGGAATTGGCAGAAACCCGGAACAATAAATCCTCCTCTGTTTCACCTGCAAACTCAATCTTAATGCCCTCTTTTACTATCTCTTGTAATTCTGGCTTATAATCCGGATAGTGAAAGACTCTTGTACTATATTCAATTCCTACCCGGGGATTAAGATGAATGGTATCCATTCCATGGAATTCCGTACTGAAGGAAGTGATCACTTTTCCTTCATCATCTGCGATTTCCCCTTGAACTGATATAGAGTTCCCATACTGATCAATTGCTTTTATCCCCAAAACATTATTGTGCTCAGCAAGAAGAACACCTCCCTCCGGTAAGAAGCTAACATCTATTGCTTGCCTCTCCTCGCCAGGATTCTCAATAATCTGTTCTACTTGACTTTCGATATCTCTAATCTTCAAGTGTCTGTAATAGAACATCTCATCACCGCTTTTTCGTTGATGATCTGTGAACGCACGCAATACTATATTGCCTGGTGCTAAAGAGTCAGGGATAAGGAAGGTTCCTGTTGCTACACCATCTTCAATAGGTAATACCTGGCTATGAATGGTCCGACCATTTTTATCTACTAGATCAGTATACATGCTGTTAGTACCTGAGATGAACGTTTGCGTATAACCAT
>CAZURA010000208.1:0-7494 GCA_964622985.1 uncultured Bacteroides sp.
TCATCAAATACTGTGTTGATATCTCTGGAAAGATTCTGTGGCTTACCCCATTTCCCCTTCCTGTCTAGCCTGGATACCATGATATCCTTACCTCCCATGGTAAGATCCTTGTTTTTCGAAACATAGTAGAACTCTTTGCCATCGGGTGACAAACAGGCTGATGTCTCACCCTCCTTGCTATTCATTTTCCCGGGAATACTCTTAGGTGACCTCCACTTGTTTTTCTTGGGATTGAAATCAGAGAACTCAATACTTCCTCCGTCCTCATGTCCCCTGTAAATGAACAACGTGTTTCCATCCGGTGATACACTCACGAGGGCATCATTATGTGAAGTGTTATAAGGTTTTTTTAATCTGACAGCGCTTTTGAATCCGCTATTTGACACACCTGAACGGTAGATATCCTCGTTGAATTTATTGTCAAGGGGATTCCTTTTTGTTCTTTTCCCAAAGGGCCTTCTGGATGTAAAAAACAGGGCTGTATCATCCTTGGCAAACATCGGATTGTAATCATCGTGTCTTGAATTAACGTCCTGACCCAGGTTCTGTATGATCACCCTCAACGGCTCCTGCGAGAGCTCCTTCCCAAACCGGCACTCGGAGAGATATTTTGCCAGATGCCCTGCGTATTCCACCTTCTCTTTCGCATCCAGTTTCTCGTTATGAGCGTTATAGTGCTCAATGGCATCATCAAACTCAAGCACCAGATGGTAAGCCTTTCCAAGCAATAGATGGATATCTGTACTTACCTCAGGATCAAGAAAATAGGCCTTCTGCAAATAATCAATAGCATTATATTTATCATCTGTATATAGGTAACACGCACCCAATTTGTAGTTGAGCTGGGCGTTTTCTGAATTGTATTGATGGGCGAACAGATAATGGTCTCTGGCCAGATCATACGTACCTTTTCCCTGTTCGTAATATTTATTTCCCTCTTTGATGCTTTTCCATGCCTCTTTATAACCTGTCTCCACACCGGTTTTAAAATGCTTCTTGGTGATCTTCACCTCTTCCTGTGACCAGAGTATACCATGCACCAGAAACAGTATTAGGACTGTATTAACCCATTTCAACGCCATATAGTTCTTATTGATTGTTACACTCTGTTAAATAATTATCAGCCTCTTTGGCACCCAGTTGTTTTGCATAGTTCCAATCTTCGCAGGCACCGTTCAAATCGCCGGAAAGTTCACGGATCAGTCCTCTATTCAGGAATAGCAGAGCTTCTTCCGGATACTCTTCCAATACATCATCCAACAAGCTCAAAGCTGGTATGACACTATTTTGCTTTGCCAGTAAGGAGGCCTTATTGAGGAAAGGCATGGGAAAATTCCTGCTCTTGGTTATGGCGGCATCAAAATCGTGTAATGCTCCTTCCAGATTCCCCATATAATAGCGGGCATATCCCCTGTTGTTCAAGGCAATTACTAGCTCAGGATCTTGCTCCAGAGCTACTGTATAATCCTCAATAGCACCCTCATAATCTCCAAGAAGAATCTTCACAGATCCTCTGTTGTTATAGGCCAACGGAAAATGGGATTGATACTCAATGGCAGTTTGATAATCAAAATGCGCACCCTGCAGGTCTCCTCTTCGCCTTCTCACACCGGCTCTTTCATGATAGGCCAGTGCAAATTCCGTATTCATTTCTATGGCATCATTTAAATCATTTAGTGCCATACCATCCTTGCCGTCCCTGATCTCTGTCAATGCTTTGAAATAGTAGGCCCAAGGATCCGTAAAACCATGGGAAATGGCTTCACTGAACAACCTGAAGTCTGCTCCGGTACTATCAGTCCCAAACAAAACATAGCCCTTATAGAAATAAGCTTCTCCCAGCTCAGGATCGTGTCGAATAGCCAGTTCCAAATCATCCAGAGCATCCTCCATAGCTCCCCACTCTATCCATATTTTGCCCCGTAATAAATAAGCAGGAGCAAAAGTACTGTCCAATTCGAGGCTCTCTGTAAGTTTAACTGCTGCCAGTTCATACTCCTCATGTATAATATGCGCGATACCCTCATTCAAGGATTTATCTCGCTGCCTTTTCTCCTTGAAGGACAGCTGTCCCATAACAACCGGCATAATACAAAATCCAATCAGGGTAAGTACGATAGTCTTTTTCATCTTCTTCTCCGGGAATAAAAAACTTAGAAAGGGTTTTATTTCTAAAAATAAAATAAATACTTTTAGTGGTCTAAAGAAGTTTTCAACCTTTCAGATTCCAAGATGATTACGGACCTGAGCTATTTGAATGAGATGTCTGACGGTGATAAAAAATTCATCCAGGAGATGATTGACCTGTTCCGTGAACAGATGGATGAGTACAATAAGAACATGCCTGACCTGCTCAGGAAGAAAGATTATTTGAACCTCTCAAGAATGGCTCATAAAGCTAAATCCTCAGTGGCTGTAATGGGAATGAAAAAGGTGGCAAACCAACTAAAGGAACTTGAAATCCTCGCCCGCAGTGAAGAGGAAGTAGATCGTTATGAATCCATAGTAAATGAATTTCTCGAGAAAAGTAAGCTTGCTATTGAAGAACTGAAACACTTAAACTGACAGGGAGGCCTATTTATGTTGGAAACCAGAAATATAGATGATGTCATTGTGGTTACGTTAAAAGATACCAATCGCCTCAATGCACTGATTACTGAACCTGTTAAGGAAAGTCTTTTGGAATTCTTCAACAAGCCCAATGTTCATCTGGTTTTCGATCTGCAGGGTATTTCATTTATTGACAGCTCTGGTTTTGGTGTATTCCTCTCGGCCTTGAAAGCAGCCAACAATAATTACGGCCAATTCAAGATCTGTAACGTAAATAATGAGGTGATGGAACTCTTTAAATTACTGCAGCTTCATCATGTCTTCGAAATCTACGACCAACTTGAGGCCTGCCTGGAGAGTTTCAATTAATAAAATTTCTTATTTTTGTTCCTTCATTTTTAATTGTAACGGATATGCAACGAGTACTTTTATTGCTTTTTTCTGTAGTTATTCTGGGCTCATGTAACCAGGCCACCCAGAAGGATGGTGCTGAATCCCAGCTCTCTGAAGTGGAAGAAATTGTTTCAGCCACTATTGAAGAGATGCTGGCTCAACCTGCAGATTATGATGGGAAACAGGTCGCCATTTCAGGAATGGTTACCCATGTTTGCAAACATGGTGGACAAAAGTGTTTTGTGGTGGCAGATGATGGAGAAACCCAGATCAGAATTGTTCCCAGTGGAGATATTGATGAGTTTAAGGTGGATCTGGAAGGTTCTACTGTGGCATTTAAAGGCATGTTCAGAGTAATGACTGTCGTTGAAGCTGAAGAACACATTGAAGATCATGATTCCTAGGAACATCACGATCATGAAATGGCCCATACCGAGGCCGAGAAAGCTGACTATTTCATTGAAGCCGTAAGTTTCAAAGAGATTACGCAGTAGATTCCATGAAGTGGCGTAAGTGGAACCGGTGGCTTCACCGTGAACTGGGATACCTGTTTTTTGGTATGTCCATTATTTATGGTGTTTCCGGTATAGCCCTGAATCATGGCGTCGCCAGGCACTGGAATCCGGGAATCATTTCGCGTTCAGAATCTTTTGTCTACCCCACTCCTCTCAGCAAGAGTTCAGTAGATCGGGCGGTGGTGGAAGAGATGCTGAAAATTACTGGCGAAAGAAAGAATTATAAACAGTATTATTTTCCCGATGAGGAACAACTAATGATCTACCTGAGGGGAGGACACATTTCTGTCTCCCTTCCCTCGGGAGATATGTGGGTCACTAAAGTACGGAATCGCCCTTTTTTCAACGAGGTAAACTACCTTCATTACAACAAACCTAAAAAACTGTGGACCTGGTTCTCAGACCTGTTTGCCCTGGGATTGATCCTTATGGCTATTTCCGGGTTATTACTGGTTAAAGGGAAAAAAGGGATCACCGGACGGGGTGGCATTGTCACAATTATCGGCGTCCTTATCCCCCTTGCTTTTCTTATCATCTATCTGTGGCTATAAGGGTTAATGCAAATCTTACTTGTGAATAGAGCAGGTAGAAACGTATGCATTAAATTGTTATATTGGGAAATTGTTGGTTAATATTCCCATACCATGAGCGAAGAGATCCTGAAAGCATTAATGCAGTTGTTTGCCATTATATCTCGTCCCGGGAGTGATGCGTCAGAGAGGCGACAGGTAGTGGAATCTTTCCTGAACAGGCAGCTGAATCAGGAACTGGTTGCCGTTTATCTGGATGTATTCGATGACTATTTCAGGCAGGTGGTTGAAGAGGATTCGAAGGTCACCAAAAAGGAGAGGTTACTGGCACGTCGTTCGGTCAGGGTCCTGAAGATCTGTACAGCCATTAACGAAGAACTGGCCCAACCTCAAAAGGTTGTGGTCCTCTTTCAGTTACTGGAATTTATTAAATCTGAAACCCAGGAAGTCACCGGACAGGAGTTGGAGTTTATCACTACCGTGGCCGACACCTTCAATATTCCGGACAGTGATTTTGAATTAACCCGGGACTTTGTGTTGTCGGACAACCGGCTGGATGATAAACCTGAGTATCTGATAGTGGACAGCAAAAAGGAGAGATCCGCTGGAAAGCATATTAAACATATATGCAGAGAAAACCTGATCGGCCAGATCCAATTTATACATATACGCTCCACGAACCTCTATTTTGTAAAATATGTGGGGCAGGCTGAACTCTATATGAATGGTCAGCTCCTGGAACCATTTAAAACGTACCCGCTAAATACAGGTTCTTCATTACGGAACCAGCAGATCGCACCTGTTTACTACAGCGATGTGGTTTCACTCTTTGTGGGAGACCAAGTAAAATCGAAGATCGTATTTGAGGCCAATCATCTCACTCATCGGTTCAAAAATGGCACCATTGGGCTTCATGATGTGAGCTTCACAGAACAATCCGGGCGCCTGGTGGGTATTATGGGTGCCAGTGGTGCAGGTAAATCGACCCTCTTGAACGTACTGAATGGAGCCAGCACTCCTACTGAAGGTAAAGTATTGATCAACGGAATCGATATTCACAGCGGAAATCCCACTATTGAAGGAATCATTGGATTTGTTTCTCAGGATGACCTGCTGATCGAAGAGTTATCTGTATATCAAAACATCTACTACAATGCCAAGCTCTGTTTTGATAACTATTCTGAAGAGCAACTGGTAGAGACCGTACACAGGGTTTTAAAGAACCTGGGGCTTTTTGAGATCAAAGATATTCAGGTGGGATCGCCGCTGAATAAGAAAATAAGCGGGGGACAAAGGAAAAGGTTGAATATTGCACTGGAGCTGATCAGGGAACCCGCGGTACTCTTTCTGGATGAGCCCACGTCAGGATTGTCAAGCAGGGACAGTGAGAATATACTTGACCTGTTGAAGGAACTTACCTTCAAGGGAAAGCTGGTCTTTGTAGTGATCCATCAGCCCTCTTCAGATATTTTCAAAATGTTTGACAGGCTGCTGATCCTGGATACAGGAGGATTCCTGATCTACAATGGTAATCCCATCGACTCCATCATGTACTTTAAGTCGAAAGTACAGGCTGCCGACTGGAATGAGAGTGAATGTGCCACCTGTGGTAATGTGAATCCGGAACAGGTGTTCAATATTATGGAGACCAGTGTATTGGATGAATTTGGAAAGCTTACACACACCCGCCGTATTTCACCTAAAGAGTGGAGTGAGCATTTCAGGGAGCAATATCAGGAATCTAAAAAAGAGAGGGCTTCCGAAAAGGAACTCCCGGAGATCTCCTTTAAGATTCCAGGAAAACTGAAACAATTTGGAGTATTTATCAAACGTGACATCTTAAAGAAGCTAAGCGATACACAATACCTGGTTTTCAACTTTGCAGAAGCTCCATTCCTGGCATTCCTCCTGGCCGGGATAGTCAGATATTTTGATTCTGATGCTTCCAACGTATTTGGCTATACCCTTGCAGAGAACAGCAACATGCCGGTCTATATCTTCATGTCGGTCATTGTGGCTATTTTCATGGGGCTCACGGTAAGTGCTGAGGAGATCATCAAGGACAGAAAGATCCTGAAGCGGGAAGCTTTTCTGAACCTGAGCTGGTCGGGATACCTGATGTCAAAAGTGACCGTACAGTTCCTGATATCTGCTATTCAAGCCTTCACTTTTGTAATCATTGGCAATTCGATCATGGGTATAAAGGGCATGTACTTCCAATACTGGATTGTGCTCTTCTCCTCTTGGGCGGCAGCCAATGTGATGGGATTGCTCATATCAGATAGCTTTAAAACTGTAGTTACCATCTATATACTCATACCCTTCCTGGTTATTCCCCAAATCATCCTGAGCGGCATTATTGTCAAATATGAGAATTTGAATCCGCAGATCTCTTCCCCGAAAAAGATACCCTGGTACGGAGAGATCATAACAGCGCGTTGGGCATACGAAGGCCTCACCACCTATCAGTTTATGTACAACGACTATCAAAAAGATTTCTACTTGTTGGAGAAGCTGAAAAGTACAGGGAACCTGAAAGCCAATTTCCTGATCAAGGAGCTTATGAATAAGCTGACCTTTGTGGAGCGTAATATCAGCAATCCAGAGGAGTTGGAAAAGGTCGAGTATAACCTGAAAGTGTTGAGAACCGAGCTGGAAGATGAGCACAACGAGCGCATGATCCTTCATGATTTTTATGAGGTGACACCCACTTTCTCCATGAAATACCGTGAACAGCTTTATCTCGGTCAGATCGATGACAAGATACTTTCCTATACCAGGGAGTACCTGGATACACTTCAGAGTTTCTACAAGGAAACCTTTAGAGTATCCGTGTTAGAGATCAACCAGAAGATAAAGGATTCAGATATGGAGGTATTGAAGGAGCAGGAACGAAAGCATACCAACAAGAGCGTAGAGGAGTTTGTGACCAATAACAAATCCTTCGATTATTATACGGAGTTCAAACAAAAAGGGGATATGATCCAGAAACGGGATCCCATCTATCTGGATCCCACGCACAAGTTTGTCAAAGCTCATTTTTATGCACCCCGTAAGATGATTGCCGGCAGCTTTGTACCCACCATCTGGGTCAATGTGATCGTGATCTGGTTTATGACCATCTGCCTCTACATCCTGCTCTACTACAGGGTTCTGAAGGGATTCCTCGATTTCGCAGAGCGTGTCTCACCCAAGAAGTCGTATTAGCCACCAAAACGAACACATATTTTTTACCCTTCCCATATGTAATACCGCCACGTGCTTATCTGCTTCGCAGATAATGCCAGGTTGCTAACATTACATATGCTCCGGGTCCTGTTTATCATCTGTATGGATGCTGGAAGTAAAACCCAGCTTCGTCGGTGATCTGCTCTGTAAAATCGAGGGAAAAGGAGATAGAAAAGGTATTACTACTGGAGGCTGAACAACGCCAAAGTATAGTTTGATGCTGCGGGGAGTCGAACCTGTTTTAGTATTGTCCAGTATATAAGTTCTTTATGAGATTG
>CAZURA010000209.1:0-7256 GCA_964622985.1 uncultured Bacteroides sp.
GGAAAATCGCCTGTGCTGCCCGCTTTTATGACGGGAACAAAGCATTACTTCTTGCCTCCAACCTTTTGGCGCAAAACACCATGGACAACATGTTCAGCAAGATCGACGCCAAAGGGGAACTGTTCCAGATCGATGCTAATTTCGGTTTCACTGCCGGTCTTGCCGAGATGTTGATTCAATCACATGATGGGGAACTTCACCTCTTACCGGCCTTGCCGGATGAATGGAAGGAGGGCTCATTCAGAGGGCTGAAAGCACGTGGAGGATTTGTGGTGGATGTTTCCTGGAAGGACGGAGAGCTGAAAGAGGCTGCAATATACTCACCGGCTGGAGGCCCCTGCACGCTGCGTTATGGATCAAAAGCGAAAGAGTTTGAAATCGAAAAAAATACGAAGAAGACAATTAAGCTAACTGATGTTCAACAACATGATGAAAACCGCAAACAATCTCGGGATAATATTAAAAACTAAATAAAGGGAGAACGATGAAAAACATTGGACGACGAAAGTTTATGCTGCTTTCCGCCTTAGGCCTCGCGGCGAGTGCAGGCGCGAAAAACTCCGGGCTTATTCGGGTCGAGCCAAAAGAGACAGCTGATGTATCGCTTGAAAACGAGGTGGATGTGCTGGTGGTCGGCGGTGGAACCGCTGGCGTGGTTGCCGCGATTCAGGCGGGACGAGCGGGCGCAAAGACGATGGTCGTTGAGCGCGGGACTCAGTTGGGCGGAAACATGACCACTGGAGGAGTGGCCTGGCCTGGCCTCTTTGATGCATGGGGCAAGCAGGTGATTGCCGGAATCGGCTGGGAGCTTGTTAAAGAGAGTGTTGAGCTTGATGGCGGAACTATTCCGGATTTTTCTATTGTACCACGCCCACATTGGAAGAACCAGGTTCAAATAAATCAATTTCTCTATGCCATTCTGGCCGAGGAAAAGTGTGAAAAGGCCGGAGTTGAAATCGCATACTACGAATATCCAACCAAGCTTACTAAAACTGCAAGTGGATGGACGGTAAAGTGTGCCGGATTTGGGACTCAGCGTACCGTAAGATGTAAGCAGATCATTGACTGTACAGGAGGTGCTGCGGTTGTTGGCCTGATGGGAGGGCTGAGATTACGCGAATCTGAAACCCAACCCGGCTCCATTAAATTCAGGATTGGCAAAGCTAATAAGCCCGGTAGGGAACAGTGTCAACAAATTAAACTCCATGGGGTCGACTCGACCAACTCCCAAACGGTAACTGCTGCTAATCTCACCGGAAGAAAAGCCGTTCTTGAACGCCTGCGTCAGGCACTTAAAGAGAATAAGGGAGTACAGCTTATGCATCTTCAGCCCGAAACCGCCTTCCGTGAGAGTTTCCGGATTCAAGGCGAAGCGTTTATTACAGTGGACGATTATACCTCCGGAAAGTTATTTGATGATGCTGTTTGTAATGCTTTTTATCCCGTTGATCTATGGACCAAAACGGGTTTAAAGGCTGAAAAACTGAAACCTGGTATAGTCCCAACTGTTCCATTGGGCGCGCTTGTTCCCAGGGGGATCTCTAATGTCATGGTGGCTGGCCGTTGTGTCTCCAGTGACCGTTTGGCTAACTCCGGTTTGCGCGTTCAGGCTTCCTGTATGGCAATGGGTCAGGCGGCGGGTGCCGCCGCCACACTGGCGGTTCAGAAGCAGACCACACCGGGCGCGGTTCCTCTCGGCGAGATCAAAGCATTGCTGAAAGAACACGGCGCAATTTTGGCTGGGGATTCCTTACCGATGGGTTCGTAATTTATATTGTATGGTACAAAAGAGAGAAAAAATGAATGCTTGTTGTTCCGCTTTTAGGCGGAGAGTGCTTATTGGAATGCTTTGTTTAATGGGCGCACTTTCTGTGTTCGCGGCGGAACGGCCGAACATTATCTTTGTGATTACGGATGATATGAGCTGGGGCGAAATAGCGCGGACGGGTAATAGAATTATTCGTACGCCGAACTTAGATTGTCTTTATGATCAGAGTCTTCGGTTCAGAAATTTTCATGTGGCGTCATACTGTGCGCCGACCCGAGCCCAATTGATGAGCGGAAGGCAGGAGTTTTTTGCCGGGGTTACCGATACGCGGTATGAGCGCGATAATTTGCGCGATGACATCACCATTCTGCCGCAGTACTTTAAACAAGCCGGGTATCGCACCGCCATGGTCGGAAAATGGCACCTTGCCAGCAAAGAATTAGGGCTGACGGGCAAACCGCTCGCCCCTCACAAGCGCGGATTCGATATGGCGCTCTACACCCGGAACCAGGTAGGTCGGTATAATCCCTGGTTGAGCAGAAATGGAAAGCAGGAAGAATTCCAGGGATACTGCGGGGATATACTTTTCGATGAGACGATGAAATGGATCGAAAATGGGGACGAGGAACAGCCCTATTTTGTTTATCTCGCAACGAGTATTCCGCACGGTCCGCTGGTTGCACCGGAAGAGTTCAAGAAAATGTATGAAGGCTCAGGGCTGACTGATAAAGAAATCACCTATTATGGGATGGTATCGAACGTTGATACGAATATGGGGCGATTGATGAAGTGGCTCGAAAAACGGCAGGACAAACGAAAAACGATCCTTATTTTCATGACCGATAACGGACACTCTTGCACTAAGGGTTTTGATGGAGCAGGTCACAACCGGGATGGCTTTCTCAGGCCTGACGGCTTGTATAACGCCGGGTTGAGAGGCGGAAAAGGTCAACAATGGCATGGGGGTACCTGCGTTCCGTTTCTGCTGTATTGGCCCGGGGTCGCGGATCAAGGTCATGACGACACCACGCTTACCGGCGGTATTGATATACTGCCGACCTTTTGCGATATCGCCGGAGTTAAGCCTGATGATCCGGGCATTCAGGGAGTTAGCCTCCTTCCAAATATTCTGGAAGAGTCTACTCATGTCCCGGAAAACCGCATTATCTTCAGTCACGGTGGCCGCTGGAATTATCCAACGGAGATGGAAAAATATAAATATAATGTGGCTGTGATTACAGACCGATACCGTTTTGTGTGGGAGCCGGATGGAAGAAAAGGTCAAAATATGGTCGCTAAAGAGAATTCGGCGCTCTACGATTACAGGTCAGATCCCGGCGAGAAACAGAACATTATAGACCTGCACCCGGAGCTTGTCCAAAGGCTCACAGCTGCTTACGAGGCATGGTGGGAAGAAGCTAAAAAAGGGATGGTCAACGATTGGCATCAAATCAAGACAGGCAATCTTATTGGGCCTGAGAAGGAGAAAAAATGAGAGAAGTAAAATTGAATGTATGCTTTCTGTCCCGCTCAGCGGGACGGCGAGTGATAACTGGAATGCTTTGTTTTGTGGGCGCGTTTTCGGGAATTGCAGCAGGGCGGCCGAATATTATTTTGATTTATACCGACCAGCAGCATGCGAACATGATGAGTTGCGCGGGCAATCCGTATGTAAAAACGCCGGCGATAGATTATCTGGCAGAAAACGGGATGCGCTTTACGCGCGCCTACACGGTCAACCCCGTCTGTGTACCGGCACGAATCGGAATGATGACGGGCCGGTTCCCCAGCGAATTTCGTGATATAGCGGGAAATCTTGTGCGTGAAAATGGTGGTGGCCACAAACGATTTGGCGGTGCGTCGCAAGAGGTGATAAAAACGCTGCTCCCCGCTTATATGAAGGAAGCGGGCTACGACTTGTTTTATGGAGGGAAGACTCATTTGCCAGCCGATTTATATCCTGATAAGAACGGATTCACGATGTATGAAAACCATCCCAAGACACCATTGGCAGAAGCGAGTGCAAAGATCATCCGGGAACGAAAGCCTGGCGATAAGCCATTTTTTATGTGGGCGAATTTCATCAGTCCGCACGATATCTGTTATATGGCCTTGAGAGGTTATGGCTTTGCAGACCGGGGGAAATCCGCGAAGAATAAAGGGATCGAAGAGACCAATATGGTAGCGCTTATGAACCGGTCTGCCCAGATCGATAAGGATGAATTTTTAGATAAGCATTGCCCTCCGCTTCCACCTAACCACGAGCCTCAAATCGGCGAACCGGAGGCGATCCCGGCTTTGCTTGCCAGACGGGACTTCAGAATGGATGCGCGCGAAAACTGGACCGATGCCGATTGGCGTTTGCACCGCTGGGTTTATGCGCAGCTTACCGAGGAGATGGATTCGGATGTCCAGTTGATCCTGGATGCGCTGAAAGAGAGCGGGCTGGAGCAGAACACACTTGTCATTTTTACGAGCGATCATGGAGATATGGACGCTGCGCACCGGATGGAACATAAAACCGCCCTCTACGAGGAATCGGCAAACGTTCCCTTCATTGCCATGTGGAAAGAGCACATCCCCGCAGGTGTTGTTAACTCGAATGATTTGGTTTCGACCGGTCTCGATTTCCTGCCGACGGCCGCCGATTACGCAGGAATCCCGGACGCAAAAGCCGATCCACGCGGGCGGAGCCTGCGCCCGCTCTTCGAAGGCAGAAAGGTTGACTGGCGTGAAACCCTTGGCGTCGAAAGTGAAGTCGGCTGGATGCTTGTCGATTCAAAAGGGCACAAACTGATTGAATATGATTTTGTCAGCGAAAAAACCGAGACCCAGTTGCTGGACCTGAAAGCGGATCCATATGAAACGCGTCACTTCCCTCGTGACGATAGCAATGCCCTTATGTGGGCGGAATTAGAGAAAGCATTGAACGAGTGGTTCCCTGAAGCGCACCGCCGATGGCCAGAAAAATGATAGAACCTAACATTAACAGAGGAGATATAATGAATAAGGTACGTTGTTCCGCCCTTCGGCGGCGAATACTTATTGGAATGTTGTTGGGTTCGGCTTTTTCGCTTTCAGCTCGTGAGCCGATCGATAAACCGAACATCATTATATTTTTCTCCGATGATCTTTCCTACAAAGATTTAAGTTCGTACGGACAAGAACACTACTCGACGCCGAACCTGGATAAACTGGCCGAAGGAGGTATCCGGTTCAACATATGCTATGCAGGAGCTTGTGAGTGTGCGCCATCTCGCGGCAGTTTGATGACGGGTATGCATATGGGGCATTGTACGATCCGTTGCAACAATTCTGTTCGCGGACAAGACCACTTGAACGATGAAGATATTACCATTGCCGAAGTCTTGAAAGGGGCAGGATACAAAACAGGATTCATTGGGAAATGGGGCATTGGATTGCCGGGAACACCTGGCACCCCCTGCAAACAGGGTTTTGATTTTTCCTATGGCTATTACGACCAAGCTCGTGCGCACGGATTTTTTCCGCATTACCTGATGCGAAATGGTGCGCCGGAGCCGATTCCTGAAAATTACGGGTTCAATATGTCTCGTGTCTATCAATACAATCGGGACACGACCGAGGCTTTTGCTAACACCTACGACGAAAACGGTAAGCTGGTTCCCGACAGTGTGCCCGATCCTGCGAAAGCCAAATATTCCGAGAATATGCTTATCGAAGAGGCCTGTTCTTTTATTGATGAAAACAAAGAGAATCCGTTTTTTCTCTATTATGCAACGCAGCTTCCACACGGTCCTTGTATCACGCCCGATATCAGCAAATTTTTGGATAAGCCTTGGAGCCAGAAACATAAAGAGTGGGCGGCGATGGTCGAGCATATGGATCAAAGTATGGGTAAAATGATTCACAGCCTTGAAGCGGAAGGCATTCTTGAAAACACGATTATCTTTTTTGCGGGCGATAACGGCTATAGTCAATGGGGATATTTTGCTCGACCCAAAACGGACGACCCCATCTTTCAAAATAAGGGACCGTGGCCGAAAGAAAAATTCAATTGTATGCGCGAAGGAGGAATGCGCGTTCCATTTTTCGCCTACTGGAAAAATACAATTGAACCCGGCGAAAGCGACCACATTACGGCGCTCTACGACCTGCTGGCGACCTGTGCCGATATCGCAGGGGTTCAAGCGCCCGAAACCGATGGCATTAGTTTGCAGCCAACCCTTTTGGGCAAAGCTGACAAACAACAAAAACACGATTATCTCTATTGGGAAAAAAACAAAGGGTCTTACCACACTCAATCCATTCGTATGGGGAAATGGTGGGGCACAAGAAATAGCCCATCCCAGCCGGTTCAATTATACGATATAAGCAAGGATATCGATTGCAATATGAATCTGGCTCAAGATAATCCCGATATAGTCGATACCATTGAAAAAGCCTTTATCGACTATCGTACCAATAGCGTTTGGTATATAAATCCGGGTGAGACAAAAGAGGAGGTTGAGGCCAAACAACAGCGCGCACGAGACGAAGGCTCAATGCAAAAAGGAACACGCGCTAACACCGTCCACCAAGGCGAATAATTCCTCAAAACGACAGTTTGCTGGAGCGATGGTCTGAAATTTTATCGGTTGCCAAGCCGGTAAATTAATAAAAGGAGAAAACATGAAAAATGAAATGATTGCCTGTTGTTCCGCCCTTCGGCGGCGAATACTTATTGGAATGATTTGCTTAATGGGGGCGCTTTCTGCCTTCGCGGCGGAAAGGCCGAACGTTGTGATTATTTACGGCGATGATGTGGGCTTTGGGGATGTAGGCTTCGGGGGCTCAAAGATGATTCCTACCCCGAATTTCGATGAGCTTGCGCGCGGCGGCTTAATGTTTACCGATGGGCATTGCTCTTCTTCGGTTTGTTCACCATCACGATATGCCATGTTGACGGGACAGCATCCGCTTCGTCTTGCCCCAGGTGTGATCTCACTCTCACCTGAAGCCGGACTTTCCATTAAAACGGAGCAGTTCACATTGGCAGACCTCTTCAGGAAAGCGGGCTATCATACCGCAGTCATTGGGAAGTGGCATCTGGGGATCGGACCCGGTAAAGAGAAGGGCGGGGCTGACTGGAACGGGGAGGTGAAGCCGGGTCCGCTCGAAATCGGATTTGATTATTCGTTTCTGGTTCCCAGCACGAACGACCGCGTTCCCTGTGTCTATTTGCGGAATCACCGGGTGCTTAATCTTGACCCGGAGGATCCGCTTTATATCGCTTCGAAGCCGATTACCGATAAACCTGGCAGCACGCAATATCCCGATGGAAGAAAAACGCCGGAAGCGATGACGACCATGAAAAGCGTTAAAGGGCACAACAGCAGCGTTATCAACGGCATCGGACGCATCGGGTATATGGTGGGCGGAAAATCGGCGAAATCATAAAGGCACTCAAGGAAAAAGGAGTGCTCGAAAATACGATCGTCGTGTTGAGCAGCGATAACGGCCCCGTTTA
>CAZURA010000210.1:0-7143 GCA_964622985.1 uncultured Bacteroides sp.
ATATTCATAGGATCCACTCCTGGATAATCCGTATGGTATTGTAAGGTTATTACCTGACCTGTATAGTTTGAGACCAGGCTATCTACCAATTCATCAGCCTCTTTGCAAAGGAGAGAGGAGGAATTGGTGAAATGTTCCAGAAGGGATCGTCTGATGCGTTCTCCAATATAGACATTATCAAAGGCAAATCCCTGGTTACCCACCCCCCTGGAACTGCCAGTGGCAACTACAATTCTCAGCTTCACCCGAGAAAGACCGACCAACATGTCCAGGCCATGATTGGCAGGGATCCATTTGCTGTCGGGAGTAAATTCATTCAAACCCCATCCATAGCTACTGCCTCCTGGTTCATACAACAACCCGGTCAGGTTGTACCAGTTGATACCCTCACCCACATTTCCGATGGTTTTCCACCCCTCACTGAACACATCCTGATATTGCAGGACAGCTCCATCCAAACCCGGATAAAAACTCTTCATTATATCCAGTTTAATTACAGGATGCTTTGATAGGCTGAAATCCAGACAGGTGCTCTGAACCCAGGAATGTTCAAAATATAAAGGATCATCCGAGGGAAGATCAGTAAACCAGGCTAAATCTCCAGCAACCTGATAGAAGCCAGCAAAGTCAGGTTCATCCCGTCTCCAACTCAAATTCTGATTCTCAGAACCAGGAATCCATTCACTACTCCCGTCATTAAAGCCTTCTTCATACCCCGATGTACCTATTGATCGGGTTGGTTTCATTGCAATCTCCTTTGTGGTATCATCAGTACACCCAGCAGTATTCATTACTTGAAGATGGATGAGGAAGTTGTCCAGGGTATTAAACTGGAATTTTATGGTGTCGGAAGGAGAATCACTGGTTATGACGCCCAGCTCTTCCCCGCCTTTAGTTTTGAACCTCCATGTTAATGATTCCAGCGAACCATAATTTGAGATGGAGTTGTCCAGGAACCTATTCTGTTCCCCTTGAATAAAACAATTACTGAGCCAGGTGAGATCTGCAACAGGCAGACTGATCAAAACCGTATCTGTGGTTTGACTGGCTACGCATCCGTTGGTGGTGGTAGCAGTCAGGGTAATTTGCCGGTATCCGGCTTCTTCGTAAAAGTGCTGGGGATTCTCCAGCGTACTGGTGTTATTTACTCCGCTACCCGGATCTCCAAACTCCCAGCTCCAGCTCTCCACATTTTCTTTACCTTCTGTCAGGTTCTGAAATGTAACCACTCCTCCTTCCACAGGCAGGCACTCCGGTTCAAAGGAGAATTGGATAATCGGCACAGCCTTGTTGATTACCACCCAGGTAAGGATAGAAACACATCCATTGGAGGAGGTATATTCCAGGGAAATCTCATTCTCCCCAACCGGAGCATTCGGATCACCAGGATCATAATAATACCCATCTGACTGGTTCCCCGATACACCTGGCCCACTAAACTGGTAGAGATCACCCGGAGAGCTACCGGCCAATTCCGGTACCAGGGGGTAGGGATCATCACTTTTACAAACTATCTCGGGAAGACCCGGTATCTCAACACCTCCCAGATCATGTACATTGAACCGGTAAGAGGAGGAGACTGACAATCCCTGCACCTCATAGGTATAGATAATATCGTAGAATCCACCCAGACCCTCAGGATTCAGCAAGGCCATATCATCCGACAGGTCCTCATCCAGGATATAATCTGGAAGGGGATCAATGGAACCGGCCTCCCTGAGCTCAAATTCCCCCGGACTATTATCCAGGTTTGACCCTTTGATCACATAGGTCTCTCCATCATTACACAAGGCATTGATGGTATCGTTTCCGGACAGAAGGTATACCTCTCCTTCGCCATAGAATACTTCGAATTCTATATCATCCGTACTTACGCAGCCGTATGGACTTGTATAGGTATAGAGGATGGTATGAGGAGAGCCCGTGGGAGTTGCAATACTGGGGTAAAAGTGATCTCCCACAACTCCGTTTCCTGTAAAAACTCCCCCCGTTGGCACGGCCACCAGAAGTATACCGGGTTCACTGTAAAGATAGGCTGTCCGGTCCATCTGTATCTCCGCAGGAGTAGGCTCAAAAACGAATACTTCCACTTCACCATTGGTTATCCCCTTACGTCCTCTCCTGTCTCTCAAACGGGTAAGGTAATAGCGATTATCCTTTTCAGGTTTAAGCCAGAGTGTATAAGGGGTTTCTACATCAATAAGAGAAGCATACACTCCATCATTATCTCGTACAATTACATCCCATGGCCCATCGCCTGAGAAAAAAATGTAAGCCTGTACCGAGTCTCCTTTGCAAACCAGTGTATCTTCTCCCCATAGGATAGCTGTTGCATCTGCCTCAGCATCCTGAGGTGATTCCACCTTCTGTCCATATAGTGCTCCCATCACTTGAAGTGATATGATAAATAGGGGGAGTGATAATTTCCTGGATACCATGATCTTGAATTAAAGGCGATTAAGACTCTGAGCTTCAGCCCGGAAGGTGATTAGCGGGTAACGACAACCTTTTGGCGGCCTTTTACCACACCTGAATCCACCCAGCTGACCACATATATGCCATCTGAGAGGTGGGAGATGTTCAATTGCTGTAGGGAATATCCAGGTTGTACCTCCACAGCCACGACCTTCCGGCCAGAAAGGTCCATTATTTGAATTTGACCCGGAATCCTGACTTCCTCGCCGAAATTCACATAGATATAATTTGATGCCGGATTGGGAAAGAGTGACAAATATTCAGGTTTCCTGTCTTTATGAGCAATGCCAACATCAGGATAAAGGGGAATTTGTTCAGCCTGTAGCACCTTCCCGTTGTCCCGGTCCTGTACAAATGCAACTACGGAAAGATCTTCCAGATCCTCCACAAAGGCCGGGTAATCCCAGGAAAATGTCTTTGTTTCGGATTTCCATTTGTACCAATCGCCTCCCAACAGTTTCCCGGCAGGAGTAGGTAACATATCCAGAACCACATTTCTGAAAGAGGTATCCTGGTTCGCTCCTAAATAGGCGGTAACATCCCTCTCAAGGACCACCATATATAGCTGTAGATTAGAGGTAAAACTGTTTGCCTTACAGGTGACTGTGACTGTTGCATCCAGCTTGCTTTGCTGATAGTCCACCTGGAGCAGCAGATCGAATACGGGGATCTCAAGAGATGCCATCTTAAGCGCCTCTTCATCCGGCACCTGGTTTGGCCCAGAAAAATCATACCGGGATTCCGTGTCCACTCCACCGTTCAATACGGCATAAGGAACACCTTGTACCCCATAGTAAAATGATCGTGCGGAGGGCGGATACGGATTGTTCTCATTCATGGCATCTTCCCCTGGAAAATCCATGTGGTATTGCAGATCAATCACATGACCGGATACATTCGTAATAAATGCATCCACCAAATCATCAGCATCTTTGGCCGCTGTACTGGCTGCATTGGTAAAGTGTTCCAGGAGGGTGCTCCTGTGTCTCTCCCCCAGGATGAAATTATCAAAAGCGAATCCCTGATTAAATTGTCCGACTTCCAGCTCCTGAGCTCCTGTGGAGGCAATGACAACTCTGAATTTCACATGAGGTTTACCCACAAGCAAATCCAGGTCATGTCCTGCTACTACCCAGTCGGAATCCGGATCGAAAAGAGCAAGTCCCCATCCAAATTGACTGCCCCCCGGTTCGTGATATATTCCCAATTCATTATACCAATTCAATCCTCCGCCCACATTTCCAATGATTTTCCAGCCTTCGCTCACAAAATCCTGGTACTGCAAAACCGCTCCATCCGTTCCAGGTACAAAACTCTTCATCAGATCCATCTGGATCATAGGTTTTTTCAATTTAGAAAAATCGAAACAGGGGCTTTGAATCCAAGATTGCTCGAGGTAATCTCCAGTATGAGCTGGCAGATCGGTATACCAGCCTTGATCGTCCTGAATCTGATCGAATCCTTCAAAATCAGGAGTACCCAGCACCCAGCTCTCCTGCTGATCATGAGACATCACAAGCCAGTCGTCTGCATCCCCATCAAAATCCTCTTCGTATCCAACTCCTGAAAGCACATGAATGGGTTTCAACAGGATATCTTTGGATACATTATCAGAGCATCCCACCTCGTTCTCGATATAAAGTTCAATCGCGTATTGATCCTTTGAGGTAAACGGAAATTCAATAGTATCTGAAGAGGATCCACTGCCAATCAGTCCCAGCACTCCTCCACTCTTGGTCTTAAAGGTCCATACCAGGGTATCTATTTCGGTGTAGGTGGAGACAGATTGGTCAAGTAATGATGTGTGCTTCCCCCTGATAAAGCAATCATTGAGCCAAGTGAAATCAGCGAAGGGCTGGTCAACCAATATGGTATCAATCATATGACTGGTCATACAGCCATCGTATGTAATGGCTGTCAGGCTGATTTCCCTATACCCCGGCAGGTTGTAAAAGTGATCGGGGTGCTCCAGACCACTTGTATTCTCACTGCCGCTTCCAGGATCTCCAAAATCCCACTGCCAATTCTCCACGGAGAATTTTCCGCTGGTTAAGTTAGTGAAGGATACTACTCCTCCATCTTCCGGAATACATACCAGGCTCAAACCAAAATCAACCGCAGGTATATATGCCACATAAACTGTTGTGATGCTGTTATCGGCTATGCATCCATTGGAGGAGGTATAATCCATTTGAATTTCATTCTCATCCCGTTCCACTACCTCAGGACTGGAAGGATCAAAGTAGTACCCTTCGCTAAAGTTGCCTGTCACACCTGGCCCACTAAAGCTGTATGTGGCCTCAGGATCATTTTCCAGCAATGCAGGAATCAGGGGATATGGATCAGCATTTCTGCACACTGTGTCGGGAAGGTTTGCAATCTCAATCTCCCCCAGGTCATTGACATGGAGACGATAAGTGGAGGTTATCGCCACATCCTCCATGCTGTAAGTATACACAATGTCATATGCTCCGGAGAGCCCGCTGGGATCCAGAATGGCCTCATCATCATTGGGATCTGAATCTGTAATACTTCCCTGAACAGGATTCTGGGAACCTGTCTTCAGAAGTTCAAAACTCCCTGGAATATTATCCTCATTTGATCCTCTGATGTAATAGGTAGCACCATCATCACAAATCGCATTAATGGTATCACTTCCTGTTACCAAAACCACGCTTGCCACTCCGGAAAGCACATGAAGTTCAATGTCATCGTCGCTTTCACACCCGTATTGATTGGTATAGATACAGGTGACGGTGTGTGGAGAACCCACCGCAGTGGCAATCTCCGGGTAGAATACATTGACTGTGACACCAGCCCCGGTAAAAGCTCCTCCGGAAGGAACAGAGATCAGGTCAACACCTGGTTCGCTCTGTAGAAAAGCAGTTCGATCCATCATAATAGAGACCTCTGTGGCCTCATGTACATCGATGGCCACTTCACCAGCCGGATTCCCGGGAACAGCATCGCTGTCTACTGCAGTAGCGATGTAATAGGTATTCGCTGTATCGGGGCTTAAATAGAGCGTGTATGGAGAAGTAATCCCATCCAGGACCAGGAATTCACCATCCTTATCATTGATGACCGCATCCCACGGACTTGTTCCACCTGAGAAATAGATATATGCTGCTATTGAATCGCCCAGGCAAAGATCAGATTCATCACTTGTAATTGAGGCAACAAACGATTGTCCGGATACACCAAATTGAACCAAGAATAAAAGAATAAAAAGAGATGCACTCCGAATATTTCTCATAACAATCATATTAACTTTACCGGTCGCCATTAGAGGTCCCCAGTGTCACTGGTCTTGATCATTGAGATCATGCTGTTCTCCTCAAAATTGCTGGTTCCCAGCAGAACAATTCCTCCTTCACCCGGCAGAGCTATATCGGCTCCTGATTGGTTACCTGCTCCTCCAAAAATGATCCTGCCGGAAGCGGCATGATCAGACCCTAAAAACTGAAGAAAGATATCCTGTGCCGCTCCGGCTGATCGGGTTCCCACTATGGCATACCTACCGTCGTCAGTCTTCAGGAACCGCTCTCCTATTAAGTCCGTATTACTCGCCGGAATGGTTGCAACCTGCTCCGATTTTGTGATCAGTAATCCATTGGTCTCAATGCGATGTACCACCATTTCGGTTATTCCAGCCTGGACCCGGTTCCCCAGTACCAGGTACTGGTCATCTCCATCCTCTATGATGCATGTGCCGTATTCTTCAGAATCACCAGTAAGGTTTTTATCGAGGGGACTCAGTTCGTCATCAAAATTGAGGACCAGAATGTCGGTTCCACCCGCTCCCCCTATTTTATCATAGGTACAAACACAGAGATACCTGTCACCCGTATTAAGCAGATAGGATGCTCTGCCGTTCTCGGCAAAGGGATTGTTGTAATTCAGACCCAGTTTGGTTGAGTCCCCTTCCTCTTCTACTCCCATGATCAAAATATCTGACTTTCCATCATTTACCTGAAATCCAGCCAGCATAAAACCTGAGGTGATCCTGTTGGTGGCATGCAGGATCACTTCATCCCCAACGGAACCATAGCTCTTTGCCCAGTTCTCGTCACCGGATGTGGAAGCCTTCACCAGGAAAATATCCTTTTGCATAACTTCAGAACCAAGTTCCACCGGACGTTCCACATAGCCTGCCAGAAGGAATCCACCCTGTCCGCCTCGAATGGGCACTACAGTATTGGCTCCTGATTCCAGCCCTTCTTCGGTGAAATATTTGGGAAATCCTCCCTTCAGATTACCATACTTATCAGTCACAATGAGAATCATTCTGGTACCCTGGCCATCTAGCGAACCGGTTCCACAAATGGCATATCCTCCATCTTCCAACACCTCCACATCGTGTGCTTCATCTATCATGTAACTGCCGTAGAATTTGATAAACCGGTCGGCTTGTTCTGGTGATATCTCTCTCTCGCAAGAAAAAAACATCCCTATCAATATAGTTGCTAATATGATATTATTCTTCATGATCCGTTGATTCTAGAGGTTTAAAGATTCCAGGCCATTCCTGCAAAAATACCTGCCTGATGCATTCTGAAATCGCTATCGACGTGATATATGAGCCATATGAGATCCTGATTTTCATAACGGTTCTCTTCACGGTTTATCAGGAATATGCCCGGTGTGATCTTGGCTTCGAAGAATAAG
>CAZURA010000211.1:0-7066 GCA_964622985.1 uncultured Bacteroides sp.
CATAAGCCGGATTGGGGACAGGGATCACCGTCTCCGTATCTTCAAGCCATGCATCCAACCGCTTTGAAAGCTTTTTCGCTAGCCTTTTATTACCACTGTAAAGATCAGTGGTCTCGCCGATATCCTTTTCCAGGTTATAGAGTTCGTGGCGGTCTGTAAAATCCTCATTCCCACAAAAAAAGCGCAGCAGTTTCCAGTCTCCCTGTCTGATGCTCGCAGCAACTTCCTCCCCGAATGGATAAATATCATAGATCTCATCACGTACGCTGCCTCCCCCTTCCAATACAGACATCTGGGATATGCCATCAAATTCAAGGTCTGCAGGCTTTGTCAGCCCGCAGGCTTCCAGTAGTGTAGGGAAAAAATCAATACTGCTGAACAGCGCATCGGTGGAGGTGCCCGGATCAATCTTTCCCTGCCAGGATACAATGGTCGGCACACGGCTCCCGCCCTCGTAAATGGACCCTTTACCCTTGCGCAAAGGAGCATTACTGGTAATGGGAATATCCTTGTAAGCGTGATCCGCTTTCCTGTCATTTTTGACATATCCCCCGTTATCGGAGGTGAAAATGATGATGGTATTATCGCCAAGGCCCAGCTCATCTATGGTAGCGGCCAGGCGACCCACTGCATCATCCAGGCTCCTGACCATGGCGGCATAGATCGGATTGCGCTGGGCATCGTTGTGGTCCGATTCCGCGGCAAAACGCTTGATGTACTCAGCCTTCCCCTCCCAGGGACTATGCACTGAGAATGCCCAGTAATTAAGGAAGAAGGGCTGGTCCTTATGGCTTTTAATCCATTTAATGGCCTCCTCCGCCATGCGGTCCTCCACATGTTCGTTGGGGCGGGCTTCCAGACCGGCATTGCTCATCATGTTGGAGGCGTCCATGTATCCACCGGGAGGCCATCCGAGATTGGTACTGGGAATATCCACATCAAATCCCTGTTCCAGCGGACTGTAGGGTTTGGATCCGAGATGCCATTTGCCAAAATGTCCGGTGGCATAACCCGCCGCCTTAAATACTTCGGCAATGGTAATGTATTCCGTCTTCAGGCGGGAAACCGGCAGGGGGAACAACAGGCGGCGGCTTGGAGGAAAGCTTTTTCGCAATACCTTTTCGACCTGGACTTCTTTTCCGTGACCTGAGGCTGAAAGAAAACCGATCCGGGCCGGATAGATCCCGGTCATGATACTGGCCCGTGTGGGGGAACAAAATGGGTTTGCCGAATAGGCATTGGTAAATTTTATCCCCCGTTCTGCAAGCCTGTCAATATGGGGCGTATGATAGAAATCACTGCCGTAACAGGCCAGGTCAGCCCAGCCCAGGTCATCGGCCAGTATAAATACCACATTGGGCAGGGATTCCGGATCCCCACCTGTCCGGGCGGAGACTTCGGAAAAGCCTTTAAAAAGGAATGCCTGTAGCAGGCATAGCATTAAAAGGGGATACTTCCTGTGTCGATTCTTCATTTCTGCTGTTTTTATGTAATTGCCTGAAGGCATTGTGAAACTCCTCAATGTTTAATTAATCCCTGCCTGCTTCTCCCTCTCCTCGATTATCTCCTTCTTGGGCCTCGCAAGGGTGTGGGTCGGTGGATTTTGCATCTCCTCGCCCGACAAAAACCAGATGGGACTCGACCAGGCCAGTTCGCCATCGGCTCGTTCCACGCGGACATAATACCAGAGGCGGTCTTCTTTCAGGGGAGAACGATCTGTCCAGTTTATTTCCATTATATTCCCGGTTGCCGGCATCTCATGGACCATCTGGTTGTTGCGGAAGATGACCACCTTGTCGAGGGGACTCTCCGTGACCACCTTGATGGTGAAATCCAGGGATTTCCTGGAAGGCTTTCGCTCCACCTTGTCTCCCATGAGGGCTCCCCCCGAGGCAAAGTAGAGGGCTATTTTGGCCCCGCTGGTACCGAAGGTATGGCGCTTGTGAAAAGCGTCAAATAGCTTTTCCGGGCTCAGGTCGGCAGCCCATACACCGGTCCGTCCGGAAGTTCCCCCGTGATCGGGGCTGGCCGAGGTACCAATAATGATCTCATTCTCCCACGCATCCTGGAGATAGAAATCCTTTGCCAGTCCGGGCCTTGCCTTTGCAGTCGGTGACTCCCTTGGGCAGCCTGCATGTTCATAGGACTGGCGGGCCTGGAAGATCTCGGCTAGGGGCTGGTGTTCCTCATGCACCTGGCTCCAGTCGATCTGGCGGTAATGTTTACTGCAATCGGACAGGCCGTGAGGGAGGCTGATGAAATCACAAAGCTCATTCTGGCTGATGTACTCGTAAAGCTCCAATGGCGACTTTCCCTGATAGTGGCGATGATACACTTCACTGACACTGGTTTCCTGAAAAACCAGGTTGTGATGCCCGTAAGCTTCGCTGGTCCACTCCACACCCAGTAAGGGGATAAAGATGTTAGGATCGAAATTGGCCCGCACCTGTTCGCGGGTGTAAGCCCAGGTGCGGCTGCAATGATTGTAGCCGTGATCGGTCAGAGCGGTAAAATCAAGTCCGTCGATGTCACGCTGATTCAGGAAAAGATCTCTTGCCGGAGGATTGAATTGCCTGGCGCACTGAGACATGGCAGTGTGCTCATGGAGATCTCCCCAATAAAGATTCAGTTCTTGCTCACCATGATCCAATCTTTGCCGGGGTAAGCGCAGGCTGTATTTCTTTATATAGGCAGCCAGGTTGAAATCGGTGTCAGGCATCTCCAACGGAACAGTCTCCACGCTCCTGGCCGGGGCAGTAATTTCAAGTGCTTCCACCACAGTTTTTGAACCCGATTCTGTGGCCAGCCGGTAGGTCATGCCAATCCCCTCCTGGATCGCAGCATAGAGGGTGTTCGTTCCATTCATGCCCATACTTACAGGGCGCCACCATCCCCAGTCAAGCTCATGGGAAAGAGGCCCGTACCAGCTATTGCCGGCGCAGGTCCAGATCTCTGCATCCCAGAAAGGACCTACCAGGACCTTATCGCCGTCATGGGTGAAGGCCGTTTTGCGAACACTCAGGTGGAGACGCCCGGCGGAATCAATAAGAATGACAGGACGCTTACAAAGTGACTTACCCCCCTGTGGTCCCTTTTCACCGAAAAGATCCACCGGCATTCTCAGTCCCTCTCCGGAACGTTGGGCAACCACGATCTTCTGTTCATCGTAGTTATTGATCCGGGTATGCGTACTCGCACTTGATTCCCAGGCCAGCCAGAGTGTACCGTCAGTAGCAGCGGCAACAGAAACATTCCTGTCAATTCGCGGATCGTCACTTATTCTTTCAACTCCGTCCATGCTTCCCCCGGAATAGAGACGTCCGTAGATATCCCCGTTTTCTTCATGGAATGCTTCCCAGGCCGCGAAAAAGTCCCCATCACCTCCAGCAGCTGTAACAGCGGGATTGCCAGCAGGGATCCCAGCCTGAGAAAGAGGCACGGCAGGACCGGCTATGCCCCTGGAAATAAGACTGCCGTAGATCCTGCGTTTTTGTCCGGCGTTGGATTCCCATACGATACAGGCCGTCTCCCCGGAGACGGCGATCGCCGGTCGGATATTGACCGTTCCCCTGAGATCAAGGTAAACGGGACTGCCGGAAGTTTTACCGGCTTGAATTGACAAATAACCAATTTTCCAGCCACCCTTGAATTCTGCCGCGAAAACCAGAAGGCAGCCATCTCGCAGGGGGGCAAGTGAGGGACGGTCAAAGGCACTCACAGCATCGCTTCGCACCGTGTGAAGTGCATCGAGCTCCCCCTCATGGTTCCGGGTGGCAACGATCAGCTGTGGATTCACATTGTCGGGGCGATCTATATAAACGACAAACACCTCACCTTTCTTATTAATGCACATGGAAGGAAAGTCCTGAAAATCACCATCCACCTCGGTGGTTGCATCGTGATGGCCTTCGTGCGGACCTTCGTGTGCAGCAAGGGGCTGAAGGCCAAACGTGATCAGCAATAAAACAATCTTCAAAGATTTAAGGTGTGTCTTCATGGGTTCAGTTTTAATCCAATGCTTTCAGATAATCCAGAAGAATTGCCTGAAGATGATCTGCTTTTTTCTTATTAAGTGCTGAAATATCGTTATCCTCATTTTCATCCAGACAGTCATCAAGCTTGTAGAGATGGCGATCTGCGATCTCTCCTTCCTGATCCCAGGTAAGAAAAAGCTTATATGGCCCCTGCCTGATCGCTGAAGACGATTTCTTAATGGGCCGGTGGAAGATCAGGGCTCCGGCATCCCTTTTTACTTCGCCCTTTACCGGATTCTTAAACAGGGAAACAAAACTGCCTCCATCAACCTCATCGGGAAGGGATCCAGTCCCTCCCGCCAGATCGTAAAAAGTAGGCAGCAAATCATAGCCAACCACCGGCACATGGGTATGAGAGCCCGGCTCAATGCCCGGCCCGCGGACCATGAAGGGCACCCGGATCCCGCCTTCATAAAGCGATTGCTTAAATTCGGTTAAAGGAGCATTCAGGTGCATCCGGCTTTCATCATTCCCGGGCATAAACTTTTGTCCCCCGTTATCGGACATGAAAAAAACATAGGTGTTCTCTGCCACTCCGGTCTGCTCAAGAGCATCAAGCAGGGATCCGATACCCTGGTCCAGATCATCCAGCATGGCCGCAAAAGACCGGGGGTACATCCGGTCGGGTACGCCCTTCCGGTAATATTTCAGCAGTGTTTCCTGCCTGCAGACAATGGAAAGATGCGTTGCATAATAACTGACCTGCAGGTAAAAAGGCCTCGTTTCTTTCACAGCAAGATTCATAAAGTGAATGGCAGAATCGGTAACAGAATTGGTTAGTTTCGGATTTTCCTCATCGATGAAATAATCGGGGCCCTGGTCATGAGTCCTGACTCCCAGGGATTGTGGCCTTCCCCCCGTATGGTTACCCCTTTCTCCATCGCTTCTGTCGTAACCGCATTCTTCCGGTGTGGATATCATGTGCTCCCCCCATTTACCGAAATGGGCACAGAAATAATCTGGATTGGCCTGTCTCAAAGCTTTCGGAATAGTCATGTGATCCGCGGGCACATAATCACTCCTGAATTCCGTTCCGCTGCGTGCCGCACTGGCCCCGCATAATATGCTGCGACGTGTGGGCGTACAAATGGGTGCAGGGGCATAACCACTGGTAAAACGCATACCGGAATCCCCCAGCTTATCAATATTGGGAGTGCTCAGATACTGCGAACATGACTCCGGGATCTCGGGATCCATGGGGCTGGACACATGGCTCCATCCCTGGTCATCAGTAAGGATGAGAATGATATTGGGACTATTGGGTTTAACAGGATCTGCTGCCTCCGTCCATAAGACTGACACCAGAGTCAGCGCGATGCCAATGAATAACTTTCTTTTCATAATCATACGATTTTAATAAAGATGTTTTAGTCGATTCTGTTAAGCATCATCAGGCGAAAGTCCATCACATGCGAACCGGGGATCTCCAGCGCTTTTAATGTCAGTACTCCCTTTCCTTTTTCAAGATGGATGCTTCCCACTGTCATTTTTTTGAAGTCTTTCACATAGGATTCAGCTCTTGGATTCCTGTCATTTTCCATCCCTGTCAAGGGCGGATCATGAGCTTCCGTAATTTTTCCGCTTAGTTTGCTTTTCCCGAAACTGAGCTCGAAAACGGAACCCACATCTTCGGCCGGACAGGTATAATAAAGCTCCACTTCAAATTCGCCGCTTTCAAGCACCTCTGCCTCCCAGCAAATGCTGTCGCTCAGGCTTGTCCAGTTGCCGAAGAATGAATTATTTGGAAATTTATTGGAACGCTTTATATTCCCGTATGCCTTTCCATCCCGTGCCGGGATCTGGGTAAAGCTGAAACCGGGATACCCGATTGGGAAAGTGCGCGTATCCTTTTCCGGGAGTTCCGACAGGACTTCCCTCTCCCACTTCTCTTTTGCCAGGCTTAGTTCCCGGGCTATTTCCGGCTCCTGAGCCGAGATATCCGTGTGCTGTCCAGGATCTTTGATCATGTCGAAGAGTTTCCCTTCATGACCCAGGCGGTATTGATGACTGCGGACACTGGTTTTTTTGGCCCAGTGACTGAAGATCAGCCTTTCTTCCCAGTCCGGATCATCTTCCAGCAGCAAGGGTTTGAGGCTGACCCCGTCCAGTGATTTTTGCGGTTCATAGTCAATTCCGGCTAGATCGCTCAGAGTGGGCAGCAGGTCAATGGCCCCTGTAATCTGAGTGATGCTTTTCCCGGCTTCAAATTTCCCCTCCCATTTCATAAACAGTGGCGACCGTACCCCTCCTTCATCGGTGTGGCCTTTATACCCCTTCATACCTTCGTTCCAGCGACGTCCATTGGGACCGTTATCTGAGAAATAGAGGATGATGGTATTCTCCAACAATCCCAGTTCTTCAAGCTTATCATTAATCCGTCCCACATTCCAGTCAATATTCTCGCACATGGCCAGTGCAGCCCAGGTAAATTGAATATTCTCCCTGTCAGGCTCCCGATCCCTCATTTCCAGCTCCATGTTCTCAAATTTCTCCCACCACCTGTCAGGAACCTGCATGGGGCTGTGCGGGGTGTTATAAGGCAGGTACAGTAAAAAGGGATTGTCCCTGTTCTCTTCAATAAAGGCCAGTCCGTGATCGGTTAAGTCGTCGATGATAAAACCCTTCCCTTTCACAAGCTCCCCGTTGTGCTCCAGCATGGGCGAAAAGTAATTGCCCCAGTGTCCTGAGCAAAAACCATAGTAATCGTCGAAGCCGCGGGCATTGGGATGATAGGGTGGCTGCATGCCATTGTGCCACTTCCCGTATGCCGCAGTGGCATAACCGGCTTCCTGAAAGACCTTCGCAATGGTGGTTTCGTCCAGATCCAGACGCTCGCCTCCAGCCGATGTGGAATACACCCCGCCACGGGCATGATACCTGCCGGTAAGCAGCTCGGCACGGGTAGGTGAGCAAACCGGGCTTACATAAAAGCGGTCGAAACGCACGCCCTTTACACCCAGCTGATCAATATTCGGAGTGCTGAGGTTTGTATTTCCACTGCTACTCAGGTCGCCCCAGCCCTGATCATCGGT
>CAZURA010000212.1:0-6958 GCA_964622985.1 uncultured Bacteroides sp.
TGAACCTGTTGAATATAAATTAATTAAACGTATGTAACATGTGCATACCCCAGTACCATTATTAAGCATCTTCGTAGGCACATTGATATGGTATGCACACATATTTAGAATATCATTCTTACTATAATATCGTGAATCAAAGGTATACTCTAGGTCAAAGACCCAGTAGTCAAAAAACTCATCAATAAACTTCCTATCAATCCATATCTTTTTCCCAAAATCTAAACCGTTCAAAACCCAAATCAGATTTTCCCCGTAAAATTCCTCTCTATTCCTTACATCTCCTATTGAGATAGGAGAATTTTGAAACTCAATAAATAGCTCCTTATCTCTTTTTTTTTGTGGGATATGAATATCCGCAATATGAAAAACTTCATCTTTTGTGATTCTTTTTTCCGAGAAATCTAAGCTGATAAGTTCTTTCCAACCAGAATGAAACATGGAATTCAGGTCCTATTTGACTCGCGTACCATAAGGTGGTAAATTGCATGAAATCAACTTTCCCTGCCTAATGCCCACAAATCCCAACAAACTATCCCAATTCTGGCAGGAACTCAAGCGAAGAAAAGTAGTCCGTGTTATTACCATTTATGCTGCTACTGCCTTTATTATTATGGAGGCAGGAGATATAATGTTGCCAAGATTGGGTTTGCCTGACTGGACTGTTACTTTCGTAATAGTCCTTCTAATTATTGGATTCCCTATGGCCATAATCTTAGCTTGGATATTTGACATAACTCCTGAAGGAGTTAAGAAGACAGATTCTATGGACTTAGCTATAGAAACAGAATTGCCTTTAGAGCCAAAAAGAAGAAAATTAAGAGCAGGTGATGTTATTATTGTTGTGTTAATTGTGGTGGTTGGAATACTAGCTTATCCCAAAATATTCATAAATGATAAATTTGAAGATGTCAGGGATGCAGATGGCCGGATTTCTATTGCTGTGATGCCTTTTGAGAACCTGACTGGGGATACCACACTGAATTGGTTCCAGAGAGGTATCTCAACATTGATTATCAATGGACTCGGTAATTCATCCGAATTGGCTGTGCGTGATGATCATACCGTGTATGAAGTAATAGAAAGTATGAATCAGGTCTATACTGCAGTAATATCACAATCACAGGCAAGAGAGGTGGCTAAGAAAGTCCGGGCAGAGACATATATATCAGGAAGTTTTCAGGGCAGAGAAGGTACATATTGGATCCTAGCAAATTTCATTGACACTGAAAGTGGCGAAATTATCTGTACCGATAAGATTGAAGGTGATCTGAAATCTTCAGAATACCTCGATTTGGCAAATTCATTATGCAACAGAATAAAAGATTATCTTGAAATTCAGGTGCTTAAGCAAAATGTGGATTATGACTTTCGGGAAGCATATACAGAGTCAGCCGAAGCATATAGATATTTTATCGAAGGGATGAATTCGATATTAACTCTGGATTACGAGTCTGCAATAGAATCTTTGAAAAAAGCATTGGAAATTGATTCAACTTTTGCTCTTGCTTCTTTTTACATAGCCTATGCTTATGCTTTTGATGTAATTTATGATTATCAGCCTGAGCAACGTAATATCTGGATTCAAAAAGCATATATGACCAAAGACAGGCTTCAATCAGAGTATCAACTCTGGCTGGATATGTGGTATGCTATGTTTATTAGTAAAAACCTACAAGAAATAGCCACTTATTGTAGTTTACTTGAAGAGTTCGAAATTGAATCCAGATTATACTGGTTTAATCTTGGAGTTATGTATTCTTATCTTTTACAGCAATATGATAAGGGTATCAAAGCATTTGAGAAAGTTGAGGAGATCAACCTTGAAAGGGGAGGTGATTGGAAATATGTTAATTACTACTATTTATATGGAAGTGCCTTACATAATGCCGGAAAACATGAGAAGGAAAAAGAAATATCTGAGATTGGTGCAAAACTTTTTCCTGGTTGGGCTAGAATTACTATGAATCAAGCTATATGTGCATTATGGCGGGGTGATACAATCGAAGCAAATCTATATTTAAGAGAATCCAAGTCCATCTGTATTAAATTCGGTTTCTCAAAATCTTGGATAGAAAACAGTTTGGGTAGTATCTATCAGGAAGCAAATATTATAGATCAAGCAGAGGTACATTTCAGAAATGCATATAAATTGAATCCTCAAAATATAGATGCGATTTCTTCTTTGGCCAATTTGCTGATAGATAATGATATTAATGTTGATGCGGGAATGGAATTGATTCAAAAAGGACTTGAAATCGATCCTGATGATCCAAAATTCCTACAAGGCAAAGGCTGGGGCTTTTACAAACAGGGGAAATTTGAAGAAGCGGAAAAACTCCTGAAGATGGCAAAAGAAAAAAGTCTCGAATTCAATTATGATCTTTATCAAAAAATCCAGGAAGTCGAACAAATCCTTGCCAGTCAAAACTAACTGGTTGTCCCAAGTTTGTCTCAGCCCTATCCCATCCAGAAAGCATCCCAATCACTACAAGCAACATACCCATCCATCATCTCATGTTTCCCGCAAATGAAACCGGAAAGGAAAGCCATTGAGCTAAGCGAAGAGGAAAAGCTGGTTCTGAATCTTCTGAAAGAAAACTCCCCTGTTGATCTGAATGAGCTAAAAGCTCAGACCGGACTCAGCAACAAGAAGTGGGACAAAGCCATAAAAGGCCTTACCAAAAACAAACTTGCCAGGGTGGAAAAAACCAATGCAGGCCTTTTAGTCTCGCTGGTATAAAGTACAAAGCACTTAGAAAAATAATCTAAGTGGCCTCAACCTTCCTGTTGGGGCTTCTTATTTGTCACTCGGTTGTCACTTAAGTCTCGGCCTTTTGGGTCTGGAATGAAACACTGAATGCAAACCCTATTTGGCTCATATAGTATAGGATAGTATCTTGCAGAAACCAAACCTCAAGCTAAAAGCCCGTTACCTTGAATAAATTATCCCAATTCTGGCAGGAGCTAAAAAGAAGAAAGGTAGTTCGTGTTATTACTGTCTATGCAGCTGCAGCATTTGTTATCCTGGAGTTGGTTTCGATAATTGTAGAACCCCTGAAACTGCCGGAGTGGTTCTTACCTATGGTTATCGTGCTTCTTTGTATTGGATTCATTATCGCTATTATTCTATCTTGGATATATGATGTTAAACCTGAAGGAGGTATTGTGAGGACTGAGCCTGTTCACAGGGGAAAAGGGGAAGACCAGCCAGCCTCTTCAAACAGTTGGAAGATTGCGACCTATATAAGCGGTGTGATAATAATTGGCTTGTTGACACTAAACATTTTTGATGGTAAGAAGAGAGTTAGTATTGATGAATCCTTGGAGAAATCTATCGCTGTACTACCCTTTCATAATTTCAGCACCGATCCTGATCAGGAAGCGATGTGTTTGGGTTTAACAGATGAAATTATCAACCACCTTTATAAAATTGAGTCCTTTGATAAGGTCGTTTCACTTACATCTGTATTAAATTATGAGGATCCCGAAAGAAATGTCCCAGAAATAGCTCAAGAGTTAGGGGTTAATTACATCCTTGAGGGAGTTTATAAAAAAATCGGTGATCAGCTCAGTGTTTCGGCCACATTGATTGAACCAAACCACGATAAACGTATATGGCAGCATGATTATGTTCAGCCTTATAAAGAGATCATTGCTATCCAGTCAGATATAGCATTGCAGATCGCTGATCATTTGAAAGCTTTTTTAAGCGTATCAGAAAAAGAGAATATTCAGAAGATTCCTACTACTAATCAGGAAGCATATGAACTTTTACAAAAGGGATTATATCTTATTAATACCCGTAGGTTTGAAGTAAATCCTCAAGTGTTTGATATAGCTTTGGAGGCCATCAGATTGGATCCGTCTTATGCAGATCCACATGCCTGGGCCGGGATTATTACACTATGGAATGGCATTTATTCTGGTGATACCGATATACAACATGCAGCCATGGAAGCATTACCCTATTTTGAAAAAGCCCTGGAATTAGATCAAAATAGTGCATTTGCTCATCATGCTATGGGGCAAGTTAATCATTATGCCAGATGGGAATATATTAGAGCTGAAAAGGAATATCTAAGGTCAATTGATCTGGAACCTAATAACTCAGATTTATATGATGTCCCTGTTGAGTTCTTATTACAGATGGATCAAATAGAAAAAGTGTTGAAACATATAATTAAGTTACAGGGATATGGAAATACTTTTTTTGCAATAGTTAATGCCCATATTTTATCAGACCATAAGAAAGAGGCTTATAAGTTATTATCCCAGGCTTCAAGTGATGAGATGGCACTTCCGTTTATAGGAGTGAGTAATATTTGGCTTGAAGAATATGATTCTGCAAAATTCTACCTGGAATCTGCGCTTCAATCAGAGCACTATGAGATGCCTCTTCCCAGGTTCCAGGCAATACTGGCACTTGTATATGAAAAAACAAACAATCATCTGAAGGCCCGAACAATCGTAAACCAATTGATCGCCAAAAGCGATACCACATCAGCAGGAAGTCCTGCATATTTTACGGGATGGTATTACAGTGGAATCGGAGAAGTAGATTCTGCCTTTTATTGGCTTGAAAAAGCCTTCGAGAACCGGAGCGCAGAATTGCCCTGGCTAAAGGTAGATCCCGCATTTAATAACCTTAAAGGTGATGACCGCTACTGGGACCTATATGAACGCACCGGGCATAAAGCCTATGATGATTATTTGGCAAGTAAAAACAAGTAAATCTTGTCCCAAGTTTGTCCCAGCCCCTACCCTAACCCTTTCCCAACAAAATCACAACAAACAACATACTGATCCTTCATCTCATGTTTCCCGCAGATGAAACCTGAGAACCGAGCCGAATCGGAGCAAAGCGGAGATCGGCAAAGCCAACGCGAGCTCACGAGAACCGAAGGTTCGAGTAACAAAGCTCTTGAGTTGACCGAGGATGAAAAGGTAGTCATGAAGATTCTGAAAGACAATTCTCCCCTTGACCTGAATGAATTAAAAGGCCAGACCGGCCTGAGCAACAAGAAGTGGGATACAGCGATTAAAGGACTGCGTAAGCATAACCTCGCGACGGTGGAAAAAACCGATGCAGGATTATTGGTATCCTTAGTTTGATTTTATTAGTATACTGGGTATTCTTCATAAAGGGTCATCTACATTCTTATAATTCCCTTGGACCTCTATATATCTTACTTTCATGTAGTGGAACCAATCTACCGTAAAATCGTGTGACACCATTGACCATAGCAGAAGCATAACCCGAATGGGAAACCCGGATGGTTATAGAAGTTGATCCGATCCGTTCATATATATCATATTTGATAATGACTGAATTTCGCCTTTCTACATTTTTAACTTTATAATTACGAATTTTTCCATTAATGGTCCAACCGCCAAGATCATTGGACCAAACATCATCCTTGGTATAATCCCAATACTGATATTTCATAGATTGTGACCGTGATCCTGTCTGTACTGAACTGTTCAACGATTCAACCAGGATATAATTCAATTCCGATTGCACACTATATTCGTATTCCCCATCACCCAATCTGTCAGCCTCAAGAACAAATCGTCTAGAAGAAACGATTGCTTTCATAAGTTCAAATTGCCTTGCAGCTTCTTCTGCAGCTGCTATTTTCTTTTCCTGCCTGGCATCCTGTCTCAGTTCCTTTTTGCTTAGGGTGGCAGGCTGGCTGTATAAATCACTATTACATACCAGCAGTAATATCATTAGAAATAAGGTTATTATTCGTTCCATGGTTGAAGGGTTTTAGCTATACTATTCATACCACAAGAACCTTGCCTAACTAAATGTACAAATCCTCTCCCAAATCTCCAACTCAATCACTATATTTGCGTTGCGATATGAACAGTGTATGTTTCCCGCAGATGAAACCGGAAAGAAAGACCGTTGAGCTGAGCGAGGATGAAAAACTGGTTCTGAATCTTCTGAAGGAGAAGTCACCTGTTGATCTGAATGAGTTGAAAGCTCAGACCGGCCTGAGCAACAAGAAGTGGGATACAGCGATTAAAGGACTGCGTAAGCATAACCTCGCGACGGTGGAAAAAACCGATGCAGGATTATTGGTTTCACTATTATAGCGTAAAGAATATTTTGACAAATGATCTAAGTGGCCTCAATCATCCGGTTGGGGCTTTTTTTTATCACTTGGTTGTCACTGATAATACTTGATTTAATAAGCCGCCAGCAAAATCACATCCTGGGCTTGTATGAAAATGGTGGTCGGTTATACCTTATATCTGGATATAGCTTATTAGTTGCATGCAAATTTTAGCTAGTCCCGGTTTTAATGGCCTTAACCAAAGCATTGGCAAGTTCCTCTGTTCCGTCCTCAATTTCATCTCGTCTTGCCATAAATGGACAGATACCAGAAGTTATAATATAGCCATCCCTTACTACTCCTGTTCCGGTGAGAACACTACCTTCAAAATAAGGATAATCGAATTCAATAGCGGAAGCGTATTTCTTACCTTTGAGCAGACCTGCCATGGCTAAAATTTTTATCGAACTTAGCTGTGCAGCTATGGGCTTACTTGTTACTCCTTTTACCAGCATAATAACTTCATCAGGTATTGGAGATACCGTCGCCATACATGGTAAGATGAATCCATCGTAATCCAGAACAGATACATCGTTAAGTTTCAAATCAGGTTTGAGTTTCACAGAGCCTGCAGATATAGGTTCGCCAGTTAGAGTCGCAATGTCTACTTTAAAACCGGCCGTTTCAAGGGTTTCCTTCATTACTCCTACTTCTTTCTTAAGCATAAACTCCAAATCCGGTGAACCATCTCGAATGAAGAGAAGCACCTTATTTGATTCTTGAGAATGAAGGTCAGAAATAGACATAAGAGCCATGACCAATGCTAATAGGGTAAGGGTAATTAGAGTCTGTCCATAGACTCGATGAAATTGAGTTGATTTCTCCATTTTCCT